>JAITGJ010000181.1 GCA_031280705.1 Spirochaetaceae bacterium | reverse complement strand
CATCTCTAAAAACTTCAGTTTTTAGAGATGAACCGCTTAAAAATGCGTGTTTCGCAGCCCATAGGGCGAGAAACCGCAAGGGAACCTCTGAAAACAACCGGTTTTTAGAGGTTCCCGCTGGTTTTTGTGTGGAATTTGTTCGGAAACTTTGCCCGGTTGACGCAGCCCCCCCCTTAAACAACTTTCACGTTAAACAGGTACAATACGCCGCGTTTGGCATGGCGCGGAAGCGGGGGCCGGGAACTGTCTACCGGTTCCGCCCGGCAAAGACCAAACAGAAAATTCCCTCTGCAATCATCGCGGCACAGAAAAAAAAGCACGAAAAAAATCTCCAGGTACAGAGCCGCGCAATTTTTGGGGAAAACAGTCCGGTCATAGACATTATTTAGTCTGTCCACAAAGTCGGTTACTTTGCGGACAGACTCTATTTACTGCCCGGCACGGCAGATACTGATACTGTGCGGCGCGAAGGCGTCGTTTCCCGCCGAATCCCGCGTGCGGTTATCCACGAGGCGGCGTCCCGAGGCGAGCATCATGCGGAAGGACGGATCCCGTACCGCCGTTACCGGCACGGCGCGGCTTGAGAGGTTTATGACGCCCGCCGTTTTTCCTGATCTGCTTTCCAGGCGGTACACATCCTTTCCGATAGTATGCGCACCGTATTCATCGTTGTCAAGCTCATCGTACAACGCCGCCATGCGCCGCGCGAGCGCGCTTCCCCCGGCGCTTTCACGGTGTGGATCGTCGGAAAGCATAATCTGCGATCCAAACATAAAATTCACCAGCGCCACAAGTTCCTTTTCTGTTTCCGCAAGGCGGCAGTTTTCCGTGCGGAAAAAAATTACGTCAGGATCGTTCTGGTACACGGCGCCGTTCATGAACGCGCGCCCGATGGTGTCCTTGAGGCTTATATACGCCGACGGACGCCCCAGGTGGCCGAGCAGTTTTGCCGGAAGCCAGTCCCAGCTTTCCCGCGTGTCCGCGCCGATCCGGGAAAGGGGAAAATGCCGGTATGAAGATCCCAGGGGAACGCCGCAGCCCAGATACGCCACCGGTTTTCCCGTCCGCTCCGCCGTTATTTCCGTAAGGATCGCGGCGGCGCGGCGGTAATGACCGGCAGGATCCCCTCCCCGGGCAAACGCGCCCGGCAGCATTCCCGCATAGAGAAAATCAAGTTTGAGATACCGGAATCCCCACCGGGTAACAACCTTCTCCATAAGGCGGCGCAGATGATCCCGCACGTCCTCCCGCGAAATATCGAGACAGTAAAACGATCCGTCCCAGTTGGGATTCCACCCGGCGGAGACAGGTTTTCCGCTGCCGTCACGGAGAAGCCAGGACGGATGTTCGCGGAAAACGCGGGATTTCCGGGTAACGATAAACGGCGCAAGCCAGAGGCCCGGAACAAGGCCGGCGTCCGTAATCCGCGCGGCGAGAAACTGAAGACCGCGGGGAAAGCGCCGCTCGTTTGCTTCCCAGTCGCCGGCCGCCCGTTCCCAGCCGTCATCAATCTGAAATACCGCGGACCGGCCCCGGTCAAGAAAATAGTTTTTGATAAAATTATCCGTGGCAAGAAGGCCCGCGAGATCCTTTATCATGAGGGCTTCATTTATGCTGGTGTAGTGATGGTACCATGATGCATAGCCGCCGTACCGCTTTCCTCCGTCCCAGAGAAAAGCGTTTTTTCCAAAACAGTCTTCCTGATCATAAAAACGGCGGAGGATATCCCGAAACGTAAAATAGCCGCGCGCGGCAAATACGGCAATTTCCGCGGCGGTTTCTCCGCTCTGCCAGATTTTTCCCGGCGCGTACACCTCCGCAATTATCCGCCGGTCCCCCCGGTGTATCCTGAACGATACGGGTGGAACGGAACCGCCGCCCCGCGACGCGGCGCAGAGATACTGCTCTCCCCGGCGGAAATACATGATGAAGTGCCCCGGTAGCCACCCCGCGCCCGGAATTTCCACCGCTCCCCGCGGGAAGCGCTCCCCGGCCTCCATTTCCGGCGCGGCGGGGGGAAGCGTATCGCCGGGACGGTTTACCAGTTTGATAAGATCCGGAAGGAGCGGGATTTTTTCGGGGAGGGTTTCCTCCGGGGCCAGTTCCCAGCCGGGCGACCAGGACTGCCAGCCCCCGGCATGAAGATAGAGCGGTTCCGCCCCGCCCTCCTCCGCCCCGGGGGGATCGTCAAAAAAAGACGCCGCGTCCGCAAGGCCGGCAAATTCCTCAAACGTAACCATTTCAAACGGAGTGGAAAGCGCCGGTCCGCGCGCGGCGGCATGCCGGCCAAATCCCGCCTCCGCCGTGTAGGAAAGGCGAACGCCGCGCACGGACATTCCCGTTTCAAGTGGGGCTTCTTCGCGCCGGATAAAGCGGTATTGCGGCAATTTCATGCGATCCCCCATATACGCAAACAGCGCATCTGTGTATTCTACCATAGGAAACCGCGTGAGGAACAGTAACATGATCGATTTAATCGCATTTTTGGGGAATCCCGAACGGGAATACGGCGGCACGCGGCATAATGCGGGGCGGCTTCTTGCCCGGGAGCTTCCCTTTTACGGGGATCTCCATTGGGAGAAAAAATTTCACGGCCTTTACGCCGTCATGGACGGCGCATCCCTTGCGCGTTTCGGCGGCGCTGAAACGGGCGGTATGGCGCAGGGGGGCGGGCGGGCCGGCCGCCTTCATTTTATCATCCCGGAAACCTATATGAACAACGCGGGCGAATCCGTGCGTGATACGGCTTCTTTTTTCAGGATTCCGCCGGAGCGCGTCATTGCCGTGCACGATGAGCTTGAACTGCCGCCCGGCGTTGTGGGCCTTAAATTCGGCGGCGGGCTTGGGGGGCACAACGGCCTCCGCTCCCTTCGCGCCTGTTTGGGTACGCCGGATTTCTGGCGGCTGCGCATCGGCATCGGGCGGCCCGGCGACCGTGAACCGGGCAGGGGCGGCCCGGAGGGCGTACATGGGGATATTTCCGGCTGGGTGCTTTCGCCGTTTACGGCCGGGGAAAAATCCGTTCTGACAGAAGTTCTGCGCGCGGCGGCGGAAGCGCTTGCCGCCGCGCTCTCCTCGGGCGCCGAATCACTCCTGCCTGAGTGGAACAAAAAACGCATTGTGCCCGCCTGAGTACGGGCGGTAAACAGGAGGCTGTATATGAAACAGGAAACCATGTCCGCCCTGGATGGCGGGGCGGCGGAAGCGTTCAGGAAACTTTACCATACGGTAGTAAAACTGCGCTCACCGGAAGGCTGCCCCTGGGACCGGGAACAGACGCCGCTGAGCCTCAGGGGCGATCTGCTTGAGGAAACGTATGAATGCCTTGAAGCCATCGACGAAAAAAACGCGGGCCATATCCGCGAAGAACTGGGCGATCTGTTTCTCCTGGCAACGATGATTTCCTACATGCACGAACAAGACGGCTCCTTTACGGTCGCGGACGCCCTTGAAAGCATAACAGAAAAACTGATCCGGCGGCATCCCCATGTGTTCGGCGGCGCAACGGTAAAGGACAGCGCGGAAGTGCTCGACAACTGGGCGCGGATAAAAATTGAACAGGAGGGGCGCACGCCGAAGGATTCCCTCCTTGACGGGGTGAGCACCGCCCTCCCTGTCCTTGACCGGTCGTACAAACTGCAAAAAAAAGCCGCCGGAGCGGGTTTCGACTGGCCGGATATTGACGGCATTTTTGACAAACTCGCGGAAGAAACCGGGGAAGTGCGCGCCACGCTTCCGCCGGTTCAGGCGGAAGAAGCAGCGGCGGCGGAACAACGGGAAGCGGAACTGGGAGACCTCCTCTTTACCGTGGTAAATCTCTGCCGCCGCCTCGGCGTGGAACCTTCCGTCGCCCTCCAGCGGACCAACAGTAAATTCATCCGGCGCTTCAAATATGTGGAAGAAAAAATGAAGCGGTCAGGGCTGGAGATGAAAAAGGAAAACAGCGCGGTGATGGACCGGCTCTGGAACGAGGCGAAAGACAGCGAACACTAACCGCGCGTTTTATGGTTCCTTCAGAAACAGCCCTTTCCCCGGGTACGCCGGCATTTTTCCGTATCAAGATTGGCGCACCGGTAGCAAATTTCGTTTGGCGCGTCCCCGGTGTCAAAAAACCGGGAAACATTTTCCAGGGTCGTTTGGGCAATTGCCGACAGGGCTTCATCCGTAAGAAACGCCTGGTGTCCTGTAATGATCACATTGGGAAATGTCAAAAGCCGCGCCAGGGTATCGTCCTGCATCGCCGTGCCGGACCAGTCTTCAAAAAAATAATTTTCTTCCTCTTCATATACGTCAAGACACGCGCCGCCTATCCGTTGATGCTTGAGGGCGCGGACCAGCGCCCTGGTGTCGATGAGCGCGCCCCGCCCGGTGTTGACAATAACCGCGCCGGGCTTCATAAGATCGAGTGTTTTTTCGTTGATCAGATGAAACGTTTCCGGGCCAAGCGGCGCGTGCAGGCTTATCACGTCCGCGCGCGTGCAGAGTTCATCCAGACTTGTATATTCCGCGCCGAGCGGAGAAGCCCACGCCGTATCCGGGAAGGTATCGTTTACCAGAATGCGCATTCCCACGCCGCGCAGAATTTCCGCGGTTATTTTGCCGATTTTTCCCGTGCCCACAATGCCGGCGGTTTTCCCGTAAAGGTCGCGCCCCGCAAGGCCGTGGAGCAGGAAATTCCCCTCCCGCACGCGGTTATAGGCCTTGTGCAGGGAACGGGTCAGGCAGAACAGCAGCGCTACCGCGTGTTCGGCAATGGCGTGAGGCGAATACGCGGGAACCCGCACCACATGGATCTTTCCCCAGACCGCCCGCAAATCGACATTGTTGTATCCCGCACAGCGCAGGGCAATAAGCCGTATCCCGCACTTTTCCAGTTCCGCCGCGGCGCCCGCATCAATCCGGTCATTTACAAACGCGCATACCGCGGCGGCGCCCTTTGCAAGCTGCGCGGTTTCTTCATTTAAACGAACATCAAGATAGCGGATAGCAAATCCGTATGTTTCGTTTATCCGGTCAAAATACAGTTTCTCGTAGGGCTTCGCGTCAAAAAAAGCTATTGTTATCATGTGTCTTCCTGTGTAGTGATGCGCCGTCCCGGTCCATAAACGGCGAACGCCTGTTTTCCGTGTTTCCGCGCCGTTCCCCGCGCTTATCACCCACTACTGTTATACGATAAAGCGGCGGAAAAGGCAAATTTAACCGCCACAAAATTGTACCGCGCCCCCTTGACCTTTTTTGTACCTTCCGGTATCCTTGTTCCGGTGAGGCGCAATTCGCCGCCCGTACGCCAGAGCGGGCTTCATCATGGAATAGCGAGGCCGCCCCGGCCCTGCGCCGCTGCTGCAGCGGGTAGTATTACCGTGGGCGGGCGGCACAGGGCCGCAGGACCCGCGGTTTTTTTTTGGAGAATATGCCGTTATGGAAAAACTGCGCATTCTGATCCCCAAGGGACGGATTTTTGAAAATGTGTCCGGGCTTTTTGCCGCCGCGGGATTCACCATTACGCTCGCGGACCGGACGTACCGGCCCACAATTTCCGCAGAATGGCTCGACGCGAAAATCATGAAGCCCCAGAATGTTGGGGAACTGCTTGAACTGGGGAGCCACGACGCGGGGTTTACGGGCATCGACTGGATACGCGAATCGGGCGCGGATGTGGAAGAGGTGCTGGATCTCCGGCTTGACAAGGTACGCATTGTGGCGGCGGTTCCCGGAGAGATCGATGACGGCGCGCTCAGAAAGAAAAAACTGGTCGTGGCGACAGAATATGTAAACCTTGCGCGGACATGGCTCACCGGCGCGGGGTATGATTTTCGCATTGTGCGCACCTACGGCGCAACGGAAGTGTTTCCTCCCGACGACGCGGACATGATCATTGACAACACCGCTACCGGCCAGACCCTTGAGGATAACGGGCTGCGGATCGTGGCGGAGATACTCCGCTCCTCGACACGGTTTGTGGCGTCCCGCGCGGCAATGGCGGACCCGTTCCGCCGGGACCGCATTGAGGAACTTGCGATGCTGTTCCGCGCGGTGCTGGACGCGCGGGAACGGGTGATGCTGGAAATGAACGTGCCGAAAGACCGTTTTTCCGAGATGGTAAATTCACTGCCCGCCATGCGGAGCCCGACCGTCGCCCCCCTCTACGGCGACGGCGGTTACGCGGTAAAAATTGCCGTAAAACGCTCGGAAATCAGCGAACTTATTCCCCGCCTCAAGCGGCTTGGCGCGGGAGATATTGTGGAATACGATCTGCGGAAAGTAATTCCGTAACGGCATATACCGGGGAGGAACCCATGAACAGGACGGCAGAAACCGCGCGGAAAACGGCGGAAACGGATATTTTTGCGTCGCTTAATCTTGACGGTACGGGAAAAGCAAAACTTGATTATCCCATCGGCTTTATGACGCACATGCTTACGGCATTCGCGAAGCACGGCCTTTTTGATATTGAACTGTGCGCATCGGGGGACCTTGAGGTGGATCAGCATCACCTTATTGAAGATACGGGAATTACGCTGGGGCAGTGTTTTGCGAAGGCCCTGGGCGAAAAACGCGGCATACGCCGGGTGGGAAGCTGCCTTTACCCCATGGACGAAACCCTGGCGCGGGCGGCGGCCGATATTTCCGGGCGGCCGTTTCTTGTGTGCAGCGCCGCGCTTTCCGGCGTTCCCCTGATTTCCGCACCCGTGCCCGGCCGGACGGACGCCGCTCCGGCGCATTTTCAGACCGATACGGTGGAAGATTTCTGGCAGGGCTTTGTGAGCGCCGCGCTGATCACGCTGCATCTTGATATACTTCGCGGACGGAGCGATCACCACAAGATAGAAGCGCTGTTCAAGGCCGCGGCGCGGGCGCTGCGGGAAGCGGCGGAAATAGACGAACGGACGGACGGCAGCATCCCCTCCACCAAGGGCACCCTCGCCGGTCCCCTGGGCATTATTGTATGAAAACAGTACTACTGCCGTCTGCCGCGGCGCCGGAGCGGCTGCCTGACAGATTTACTATCTATATCCGCCGGGAGGGGGCGCGGCGTGATCGGGGTAATTGATTACGGCGCGGGAAATACCGGTTCGGTGATGAACGCCCTGGAACGGCTCGGCGCTCCCGCGCGTTTTGCGCGGGGACCGGAGGAACTTGCCCGGGATGCGCCCTTTGACAAAATTCTCTTTCCCGGCGACGGGCATTTTGGCACGACAATGGCTTCCCTTGAAAGCGCCGGTTATACGGAAGCGCTGCGGGAATGGATACGCGCGGACCGCCCGTTTCTGGGCATCTGCATCGGCCTTCAGGCGCTGTTCGAAAATTCCGAAGAAGCGCCCGGCGTTCCGGGCCTCGGCGTTATCCGGGGAACCGTAAAACGCTTCCCCGGACGCAAGACGCCTCAAATCGGCTGGAACAGTACCCGCGTCATTTCCACGGCGGCGGGAGCGGGCGGACGGCTTTTCCGGGGAGTACCGGACAATTCGTTTTTTTATTATATCCATTCCTACTACGCCGCATGCGGCGAGCGGGACGCCGTAACGGCGACGGCGGAATACTACCTTGAATACTGCTCCGCGGTAGAGCGCGGAAACTGCGCCGCCGTTCAGTTTCACCCGGAAAAATCAGGCGCGGCAGGGCTTGTCCTGCTTGAAAACTGGCTCCGGTTCTTTTGACCGGTTTTCTCTGCAAGGAGGATACATGCAGGCAAAGCGGATAATTCCCTGTCTTGATGTGGACGAAGGGCGCGTGGTAAAGGGCGTCAAATTCAGGGGAATACAGGACGCCGGCGATCCGGTGGAACTGGCCCGGCGCTACAACGAAGCGGGCGCCGATGAAATTACGTTCCTCGACATCGGGGCATCGTACCGGAGCCGCGCAACGCTGCTTGACGTGGTGCGCCGGGTGGCGAAGGAAGTGTTCATTCCGCTCTGCGTCGGCGGTGGAATCCGTATCGTAGAAGATATGCGCAGCGTGATGAACGCCGGAGCCGACAAGGTTTCTGTCTGTACCTCGGCGCTGGAAAATCCGCCGCTCCTTTCTGCCATGGCAAAAGCCTACGGGAGGCAGTGCGTCGTGCTGTCGATAGACGCCGCACGGGTAAAAAACAGTACTGGTGCGCGGAGTGATCCGCCCCGCTGGACGGCGTATTCCCACGGCGGCAGAAAAGACACCGGCCGCGATGCGGTCGCGTGGGCGGCAGAGGCGGTGGAACGCGGCGCGGGAGAAATACTCCTCAATTCCATTGACGCCGACGGCACCGGCGGCGGCTACGATCTCGATCTTGTCCGGTATATTCTGGACGCCGTACCGGCGCCGGTTATCGCCTCAGGCGGCGCGGGCAGCCTGGATCAAATTGCGGGCGTCCTGCTTGACCCCGGCGCGGACGCGGCGCTGGTGGCGTCAATGCTGCATTTTGGAAAAACAACCATTCCTGAAATAAAAAAATACGCCGAATCAAAAGGAGTTCCGGTGCGATGGTAATAGCTTCGATAGACATACAAAACGGCAAAGTAGTTCAGCTCAGGCGCGGCGCGGAACTGGTGCTGGAACGGGACAACCCGGAAGAACTCGCGGAGGAATTCAACCGCTTTGGCGAAGTTGCCGTCATTGACCTTGACGCCGCCATGGGACGGGGAAGCAATCTTGAACGTATCAAGCCCCTGTTCCGCCGCGCCGAATGCCGCGCCGGGGGAGGCATCAGGACTGTGGAACAGGCGCGGGAACTGATAAGCCTTGGGGCGCGGAAAGTTATTACCGGCTCAAGCGCCTTTCGTAATCCGGCAAAGAAGGGCGCGGGCACGGACGGCGGCGAATTTACTGTCAACCGGGAATTTCTCGCCGGCCTCGCTAAAAAAATAGGCCGGGAACGGGTTATTGTCGCGGTAGACGCAAAAAAAAACGCCGGGGGAACATACGAGATCGTGGTTGACGGCTGGAAAACGGCAACGGGACTATCCCTCATCGAAAGCGCGCGGACAGTTTCCGAATACGCGGGCGAACTGCTTTTTACCTGCGTGGACCGGGAAGGCACCATGTCAGGCATTGACATGGAGGCGGTACGCCTGCTTAAAAACAGCATTTCCGCCGGAGTAACCGCGGCAGGCGGCGTATCAACTCTCGCGGAAACGGCGGAACTGGCCGCGCTGGGATGCGACGTACAGCTCGGCATGGCACTCTATACGGGGAAGGTCAGCCTTGCGGACGCCTTTGTACATTCCCTCAACTGGGAAAAAGGCGGGGGCCTCCTCCCGGTAATCGCCCAGTCGCCGGACGGCCAGGTACTGATGACCGGCTTTGCCGACAGAAACGCTGTTGAAGAAACATTCAGGCGGCAGAAACTCTGTTTTTATTCCCGCACGCGGCAGACGCTGTGGATGAAGGGGGAAACTTCGGGCAATACGCTCGGCCTTGTACAGATGCGGGCGGACTGCGACCGGGACGCCCTCCTCGCGGTGGTGGAGCCGAGAGGCCCCGTCTGCCATACCGGCGCATGGTCCTGCTTCGGTCTTGAACGGCGCTATACCCTGGAATTTTTGCACGAAATTATCGCCGGGCGGTTCAAAAATCCCGTTCCCGGTTCCTATACGGCAACGCTTGACCGGGATCTTGTCCGGGAAAAAATCGCCGAAGAAGCGGAGGAACTCTGCGCGGCGGAAACCCGGGAAGAAACCGTCTGGGAAGCGGCGGATTTACTGTACTTTGTTACGGCGCTGCTTGCGCGCGAAGGAATTCCGGTAGAAGAAGTATTCAACGAGCTTGACAGGCGGCACAAAAAATGAGCGTATTCTGGAACAGCAGGGTGCGGAGCCTTAAACCGTATCTGCCCGGAGAGCAGCCCCGTGACAGAAAATTCATCAAACTTAACACCAACGAAAATCCCTACCCGCCTTCTCCCCGGGTAACCGAAGCGATAGCCCGCACAGCGGGAGCGGACCTCCGGCTCTATCCCGATCCGGCGAGTACCGCCCTCCGGGAAGCCATTGCCGAAAGAACGGGAGTGCGGCCCGAACAGGTATTCGCGGGAAACGGCTCCGACGAAGTGCTTGCCTTTGTTTTTGCCGCTTTTTTTGAAAACGGCGGTACGGCGGAGCCGGTGCTGTTTCCGGACATCACCTACAGTTTTTATCCCGTGTACGCCCGGCTCTGGGGCGTTCCCTTTGAAACGGTTCCCCTGTCCGCCGGTTTTACGCTCGATCTGTCCGCGTACCGCCGTCCTTCGGGCGGGGTGATTTTCCCCAATCCCAACGCGCCGACAGGAATACTGCACGATCCGGCGGAATTACTGCTCCTTGCGCGGGACCTCGCCGCGCGGAACCGGGTGCTTGTGGTGGACGAAGCCTATGGGGTTTTCGCGCCGGGAACGGGAAAGGCGGCATTTCCGCTTTCAGGCGCGGCGTCGCTCTTGCCGTATATCAATGAATATCCCAATATCCTTACGGTACACACCTTTTCCAAGGCCGGATCGCTCGCCGGGCTCCGGGCGGGTTTCGCCGCCGGAAGCGAACCGCTGATAGCGGCGCTGTGCCGGGTGCGGGATTCCTTTAATTCCTACCCCCTTGACGCGCTCGCGGCGGCGGGCGCGGAGGCGGCGGCGCGGGACGGCGAGTACTACGCGGAAACTACCGCGCGGATCATCGGCACGCGGGAACGCACGGTGTCCGCGCTTCGGGACCGGGGCTTTGAAGTGCTTCCCTCCGCGGCGAATTTTATGTTTATACGCCGTCCGGGAAAAAGCGGCGCGGCGCTTTTCGCGGGCCTGCGAAAACGGGGAATTCTCGCGCGGCATTTTAACGGGCCGCGGACAGCGGATTTTCTGCGGGTAAGCGCCGGCACGGACAGCGATATGGATTTTTTTGTTCAGGCAATAACGGAAACGCTGGAGGAAACATAATGTCCGCGGAAAACAAGCCCGGTCCCGTGGAAGATCACCGGGAGCGGGAACAGGGCGTCCTGGTGTATCCGGTATTTTCGCGGCGTTCAGGCGGCCTTTCACTGGGGATAAATCTTTTCCCCGGCAGTAAACACTGTCCTTTTGACTGTCCCTACTGTGAAGTGTTTCCGTTCAAAACGGAAACCGTTTTTGATACCGGCCTGATGGAGCGCGCCCTTGCCGGGTGCGCGATCCGGGCGCGGGAAAGCGGAAACGCGGTACGGGACATTTGTTTTTCCGGAAACGGGGAACCCACCACAAGCCCGCATTTTCCCGCCGCGCTTGCCGCATCTTCGCGCGTGCGGAAACGGGACGCGCCGGAAGCGGCGCTTGTTGTCATTACCAACGGCGCGGGACTGCTTGACGGCGAAAGGGCCGCGCTGCTGCAGGAATACGCGGCGGGACCGGAGCGGCTTGACGTCTGGCTTAAAATTGACGCGGGAACGCCGGAATGGTACGAAAAAATAAATCACGCTCCGGTTCCCCACGCGGAGATTCTCGCCGGTATCCGGGAATTTGCCGCCCGCGCGCCGGTAACGGTACAAACCATGCTCTGCGCCGTGGACGGGGAGGCCCCTCCCCCGGAAGAGGAAGCCGCGTGGGAACGCTTCATAACGGAAACGGCCCGCGCGGAAGGCGCGGCAATACGGGCGGTACAGCTTTACGGAAAAGCGCGGCCCGCGCCCGGGGATCCGCGCGCGGAAAAACTTCCCGTCTCGTACCTTGAAAAACGGGCGGTGCGCCTTAAGCGCGCGTTTTCCCGCGCAGGAATAAACAGTATTCCTGTCTGCGTATATCCATAGGGGGAGGGCTTTTACGGCGCGGGGACAACCGGCGCCGAGGCCGGAAGGCGGCAGGCGTAATATCGGGCTTGAAATTGACCGGAACTTCTACGCGCTGACCGGCAGGCGCTTGAGGAAAGCCGGATGGGGCTGAACAAACGGCGAAAGGCGGCTGAAACCGGACGCAAAACCACCTGCGTTTTGCGTCCGGAACGGCGGCGCGCCTACAGGGTAATTTCCTTTTTGCCGCCCTGGAATCCTTCGATGGTGGCCTTCGCGCCCTTTTCAAAGTAAAACAGGGTAAACTTGCCGTCGCCCACGGAGTACATCCCCTTGAGCTGCGGCGAGGTTTCCAGCGCCTTTTCCTGAACATCGGCGTCGCTGTCAAAGGCGACTTTGCCGCTAATACGGATCCACTGGCCGCCGGGCCCAAAGGCGCAGAATTCGACTTTGGGGTTGGCCTTTATCTGGTTGTACATCGGTTTGGTGTTATTGGTGGAAAAGTACAGCCGGTCCTTGTAAATCATAACAAAGCCCATGGGCCGCACCCGGGGTTGATCGCCTTCTACGGTGGCCAGATAGAACGTCTGGGCCCCCTGAAGGAATTTGAGCACTTCTTCCATAATTCGCCTCCTATAGACGGGAAATTTAGATAGAGTTTGTCTATAATGTGGACACATTATAGACAAACTTCCTTAAAAACCGCATTTTCGCAGCCTTTTGGCGAGAAAATGCAAGGTCTGTCCATAAAGTAACCGACTTTATGGACAGACACTAGATAAGAAAAGTATACCACATTTCTGAAAAAGCGCAAGACCAATCGTACCCGTTCTGCCGTCCGTTCAAAGGGCTTTGCCCGCGCCCGGCGCGTCCGTTATACTTTCCCCATGGACAGCGCCCTTTTGAAAATATCCCTGCGCGGCGCGTGTGAAGCGCGGTTTTCCCGCGCGGGCGGGCCGGGCGGACAGAACGTCAACAAGGTGAACACCCGCGTTACCCTCCGCCTGTCTCTTGCCGCCATTGCGGGGCTGAACGCGGCGGAAACGGCGCGCCTCCGGGAAACACTCGCGCCGCGCGTTACGGCCGGCGGCGATCTTTTGGTGAGCGCCGATGGCGAACGTTCCCAAAGGGCGAATCTTGAGGCGGCGTATTCCCGGCTTGAGGCGCTGATCCGCGCCGCCGCGCGGCTTCCCAAACAGCGCCGCCCCACCCGGCCGGGCCGCGCCGCGAAAGAGGCGCGTGTCCGGGCAAAGCGCATACGGGGCCGGCTCAAGCAAAGCCGCCGCTCCGGCGCGGACGAATAACGCTCCCGGCCCCGCCCTTTCGCTCCCGCCCCGTACTTTCCCCCAAAAACGGCGCTCCGGGCGCTCTTTTTTATTGTTCCCCCCTTGACGCGGCGGACGAATATTATTATTGTTAACTAACAAAGTATTACGGCAAACTAACATTTGGAGGAACCATGCTGTTATCCGATGCCCCAAGCGGGGCTTCATTTACCGTGGTGCGGGTCGCGCTGGGGAAGGAAGTGGGCAAACGTCTTGCCGACATGGGCTTTACGGAAGGAGCCGAAGGCGCGGTGGTGCGTCCGGGCTTTTTCCGGGGGCCGCTCCAGGTACGGATCCGCGGCTATGACATTCTGATCCGGCGCTTTGAAGCGTCCGGCATCGAGGTGGAGCCCGTGGGCGACTGGTCCGCGGCGGAAGACGCGTCCCGGCTCTTTTTCCGGCACAGGGCGCGCCGCCCGCGCGGACACGGCGGGCCGCACGGGGGCGGACATCACGGGCCGCACGAACACGGCGGACCGCATAACCACCACGATCACCCTGGCCAAGGAGAAAAATCATGAGCGGCACACTGCGCATCGCGCTCGCGGGAAATCCCAACTCGGGAAAAACAACGCTGTTTAACGCCCTTACCGGCGCGCATCACAAAGTGGGAAATTATCCCGGCGTTACCGTGGAAAAACGGGAAGGCACGCGAAGCCGGGGCGGACGTCAGTATCACTTTATCGACCTCCCCGGCGTGTACAGCCTTACGGCGTATTCGATTGACGAAGTAGTCGCCCGGGACTTTATTCTGGAAGAGAAGCCCGATTTGATTGTCGATGTACTTGACTCCACGAATCTTGAGCGGAATCTCTATCTCTGCCTCCAGTTTCAGGAACTGGGGATTCCCGTCATCGGGGCGCTTAACATGAGCGATGAAGCCCAGGCGCGGGGCATTATCATTGATGAAAAGAACCTGGAAAAGACGCTGGGCATGCCCCTGGTAAAAACCGTCGGGCCGAAGGGAACGGGAACCGAAGCCCTGCTTGACGCCATCGACCGGCTCATGGACAGCGCCGCCGGGCCTGAAAGCGCGGACGGGAAACCCGCGGAGGCCGGCTTGAGGCGCATCAGCTACCGGGACGAAATAGAACCCCGGCTTGAAAAACTCCAGGCGCTTATCGAAACGGACGCGGCGTTCTCCCGGTATCCCGCCCGCTGGCTTGCGGTAAAACTGCTGGAAAAGGACGCCAACGCGTTTGAGCGGATACGGGAACACAAACAGGCCGGCGGCATTGAGGCGGCGGCACGGGAGGCGGCCGGCTGGATAGAAAAACACTTTGGCAAGGACGCGGAAATTGTCATATCGGAACAGCGGTACGGGTACATCCGCGGCGCGGTGAAAGAATCGCTGCGCATTGTAAAGGCGCCCGACTTTACCGTTACCGAAAAAATAGACCGGGTGATCATGAACCGCTTCCTTGCCCTGCCGTTTTTCGTACTGGTACTGTACGCCGTGTTTCAGTTTACCTTTTTGATCGGCGAATACCCCATGGCCTGGCTCGAAGCGTTTTTCGGTTTTTTGAGCGCGGCCCTCCAGAACGCCCTGCCGGAGGGCATGCTGCGTTCCCTCCTGGTGGACGGCATTATCGGCGGCGTGGGCGGCGTTTTTTCGTTCGTGCCCCTGATCGTTTTACTGTTCTTTCAGCTTTCCATCCTGGAAGATATCGGCTACATGAGCCGCGCGGCCTTTGCCACGGACAAACTGCTCCACACGTTCGGCCTCCACGGACAGTCCATTTTCCCGATGATGCTCGGCTTTGGCTGTTCCGTTCCCGCCGTCATGGCGGCGCGCACGCTGAAAAGCCGCCGGGACCGGATCATCACGATACTGATTACGCCGATGATGAGCTGCGGCGCGAAACTTCCGGTGCACGTACTCCTGGCGGCGGCGTTCTTCCCGAAAAATCCCGCCAACGCGGTGATGGGGATTTACGCCTGCGGCGTGGCGCTGTCCCTGGTGTCGGCGCTCGTGCTAAAAAAAACCGTGCTCAAGGGCGACCCCACGCCGTTTGTCATGGAGCTTCCGCCCTACCGCGCGCCTACCCTGCGCGGCCTCCTCTGGCACGTCTTTGAAAAAACCTGGCAGTACGTCAAAAAGGCGGGCACGATCATTCTTGCCGCGTCAATTCTGATTTGGGCGCTTACCACCTTTCCCGTGTGGGAACCTTCCGAAGCGGAAACCGCGGCGATGCGGGCGGAATACCTTGCGGAACATCCCCGCGCGGACGCGGAAGAACTGGACGCCTGGGTTGAAGTTGCCGCGGCGGAACGCGCCCTGGAGCAGAGCTTTGCCGGGCGCGTAGGCAAATTTACGGAGCCGGTGTTCCGGCCCCTGGGCTTTGACTGGAAAATCAGCGCCGCGAGCGTTCTGGGCTTTGGCGCGAAAGAAGTAATCGTCTCCACGCTGGGGATTCTCTACCGCGTGGGCGCGGAGGAGGACGAAGAGAGCGCGGGCCTCCGCGAGGCTATCGGCAGGGACCCCAACCTGAATCCCCTCAAGGCGTTCGTGCTGATGCTGTTCACCCTGCTCATCCCGCCCTGCTTTGCCGCGCTGGCCGTGATACGCGCGGAAATCGGCTGGAAGTGGCTGGGGTTTGAAACCGCGTTTCTGCTGCTGCTGGGCTGGCTTATGGCGTTTATGGTGTACCGGCTGGGAATACTGGGAGGGCTTGGATGAGCGAAGGCATGGCGATAGCCGCCGTTATTCTTGCGGCGGGGATTTTTGCGGGATTCCGGCTGTTCCGCCTTGCGCGGGGAAAGCGCCCGGATTGTTGTTCGGGCGGGGATCGCGCCCAAAAGCGGCGTCCGTGAGGATGGCGGGCGCGGCGGCGTTGCGTAACCCCTCCCCACCCTCGCCTAGCCCCCTGGAACGATAGTTGACAAATCCTCTCAAGTATTGTCTCATAAGAGTCTGTTCATAAAGCCGGTTGCTTTATGGACAGACCTTGCCTTTTCCTGGCCTAAAGGCTTCGAAAAGGCGGCTTTTATTCTATTCCCGGAGGTTCGCAATGAAGATTCAGATTGAAAAAGCGGTGGTAACGTTTAACCCGGAGAGCCAGAGCGAGAAGGACGCGCTGGAGAAACTCTGGCGGCTGTTGATTGACTGTAGCGGCCCGACGCTGAAAATCTGCCCGATTGGAGAGTACGTCCCCTCAAGCAACAACGGCAAAGGCGCCATGTTCTATATTGAAGGGATGGAGCGGAGCACGGACCCGAAGATCATCGAGTTCGCGAAATCAGGCGCGTATACCCCAACCACCGTTACGGAGGACTGTACCGTCTATTGCAGCATCTGCAATAAAACCGTTGACCTGAAAGCCGGAGACGCCATTCCCAGGTGCTGCGGCAAACTGATGTTCAACAACGACTCTTAGTACTCTGCCCAAACGCGGCATCCGTGCCGCTTTTGGGCTTGGGGTTTGCGGCATAGCCGCAAACCCCAGAACGGCGATTGAGCGCCGGAGAATCCGCCTCCGTGCGGATTGTCCGGCGGGAGGAAAAGCGCGCGGCGGGGGGCTTACCGTTCCCGGTTCAGGGTGAGCGGGACCACGCCGGGGTAATCCGGCGCGGGTTTTATGTTAAGCCTGAGCCGACGGTTGTTGTTTTGGAGCGCGTACTCACCCGCCCAGCGCAGGGCCGGGAGCCGCGTAATGGCGGGGTTCTCAAACCCGCAGTCCAGATGAAGCACGCCGTTCTCTCCAGACCAGTAGCCGGTTCCGCTCTGGGCCGCGCCGTCTTCCGCGGCCACGGCAACCCAGCACGTGCCGTCATCATAAACGCCGATGATGTACTGGTCCCGGTACTGCCGCCCGTCCGCGCGGTAGGGAAGCGTGCCGGTCCACACCCCGCCCAGCGCGTCCCGTGCAAACGGTTTATCCGGCGGCGCGGGGAGGGCTATTTCAAGGCTGAATTCCCGCGTAATATCGCGCAGCGCGGGCGAAAGGCCGGAGAGCCGCGCCTCCACACTGCCCCGGTATGTACCGGCGGGCAGGGACGAGGTATCTATCGTGGTGGAATTGTACACCAGGGTTCCCCCGCCGCCGCCCGAAAGACGGAGCAGATGAACCCGGTACGCTATCTCGCCCAGCACGGGATAGAGCCGGGAAGAGACCGTTACCGGTATAACGAGGCTCTCGCCCCGGCGGACACGCTGCGCGCCGATGGGCGCAAAGGCGATACTTCCCGCCCAGGTTTGTATCTGTGAAGCAAGATAATCGTACAAATTGACCCGGCCCTCCGCCGTGTCCAGCCACGCCACGTCCCGGTGCAGGGGGGTCCGGTCCAGCGCGTTCATAATACTCTCGCGGTTACGGATATCGGCGGCCATACTCCCGCCCGCGGCGATAAGCGCCGCGTACCGGGCGGAGATCTTTTCCGGGAAGGCGGCGATTTCCGCCTCAAGAACGCGGCGGGGCATGGCCCCCAGCGCCCATGCCCGAAAGAGACGCCGCCCGAACACGCCGGTATACGGCTCGCTGTAACTTTCGGTCTTTATCCCGGAAAGAAGCATTGCCGAATAACTTTCCGTGGCGCTTTCCAGTTCGATAGTAGTCTGCTCACCCAGGACGCCGTTTACGCCGCGCTGGGTGGTCTGTGCGCGTTCCCGTACCGAGGTACTCACGCTTACCATCACCGTACTGGCCGCCTCCGCGTACAGGCTATTAATCGCGGCGCGTTCCGCGTCTTCCCGTGTTTCCGCGCCGTCCGCAAGAGCCCGGAAATACACCGTCTCTGTGGTGTCGGCGGGCCGCCGGTCCACCCAGGCGGGCCGGGTCTGCGCCTCCAGCAGCACGGCGCACCAGAGGACAGACATCAACATAAACCATCGTTTCATAGAGAGCACACTCCTTGTTCCCGCCGCATTATTGCCCGGCGGCGGGACGGCGGGCGGCGGCGAGGGTCCAGACCGCGTTGGTTTCGCGGTCTATCCATACTTCAAGCGCCAGGAAACCCCGTATCTCTCCGGCGGCAGTTATTTCAGTATGGGACGAAGAAGCGCGGTTAGTCTCGTCCCGGAGCCCGGTTCTTACCTCCGCCGCCCCCTGAAGCAGTATCCCGGCGGCGGCGTTTTCCAGGGACCCGTTAATCGCGTCCGCGAGCACGCGGCGCGGCCCTGAAAACCCAACGGCGGTAACATACCCGGCAATCTCCCCCAGGGGGCGGCGTATCCAGGACGGCTCCCCGTCAACAAAAACCGTGGGGGGGATACATAATACGTGCGGCGTCCGGCGCGGGGCAGGAAAAGCGCACAAAAACCGCCGTACCGGTCCGCGTAACGTCCCGTTCGGGGTTAAAGGTAAGCGCGGCCCGGATACTTTCCCGGCGGGCGGGGTCTAGCGGCCCGATATGCACCTGACGATCAACATTGGTCCCGCCGGGACCGGTTGTTTCCGCAATAGCGACCTTTCCCCGCACGCCATAATAAAAGAGGGCCTTGTCCGCCGCGTCATTGCGGGCGCGTTCCAGTTCCGCGTTCCGCGTCCGCCTCGGCGCGGACACGCCGATAACGACGAAGCTCCCGTCTATGGGCCGGGAAACCCACAACCCCGGTTGTTCCTGCGTACCCGCGCGGGAAGCCTGCATCAACAACACAACCAGCACCGGCACGAACACCGGGAACTTCCTTATCATCTTAACGCTCCTCTTTTCCGCGTCCCGCGGCGTTTACGCTTAGGCGTTTGCGTAATACGCAAACGCCTAAGCTGTCCACATTACCGGCAAACCCTAATTTGACTGTACCTGGATTTCCTGCCCGGAGAGCCGTTCAAACTGCCGGTTCATCAATTCCTGCTCGTTCATGGCGGCCATAGCCGGAACGGCCAGCTTTGCCGCGGCCGCGGCCTGGTTCACTTCCTGCGCCGCGGCGTTGCGCGGCATCATTACCACTACCCAGTACGCGCCGGTTTCATCCTGATCCTCTTCTACCACCCGTGAACCTTGCAGGGCGGAGCGGGACAGGGCGAGCGTAATGTTTGACTGATAGGCAAGCGCGGCTTCGGGATTGACCTCGCTCGAGGCGGTATAATCGCGCACCATATCTTCCACAATTGTGATAAGCTGACGGGAGATTTCCGCCCGGCCCCGCGTTGCGGCGGTAACGCGCGACTGGCTTACCGAATTAAGCCGCGCCGTACCGATACCGACCAGCGCGTCTTCCGGCTGGTTTTTAACCGCATCTTTGACGAACTGGGGCGTATTACCCCGGATGTTCCGTCCCCGGCCGCTTCCGCCGCCGCCTGTGGCCGCGCCGCCTGTGGAGGCGCATCCGGCCAGCAGGGCGAGCGCCGCGCAGGCAAGTATGCCCATCAGTTTGAGTCTTTTCATCATAAAACCCCTTCACATAGAACAATATAAACAGCCCTGCCCAAACCCCAACGGGTGTTGAGCTGCCCAAACCCCTACGGGGTTTGGGCTTGGGCATTTGCGGCAACGCCGCAAATGCCCATACGGGCGGTTTTTCTCTCTCATGCTCGCCGGGCTATCCCCACGGCCCTCCGCAGATGCGGGGTTTTGCCGAAGGCAAAACCCAAGCCCAGGCCGCAAAGCGGCCTG
>JAITGJ010000119.1 GCA_031280705.1 Spirochaetaceae bacterium | reverse complement strand
CTGCATGAAATTCGAGGATGGAAACAGAGGAGAGGAAAAGCATGAGTGAGAAAAACCAAGTGGCGGTACGGGGGCGGGATGAATTAATGCCGCAGTCCGTGGAAGGCAAAATGCAAATGGCGGGGATTTTGGCGAAATCGGGCCTGGTGCCGAACACGTTGAACACGCCGGAAAAGGTGTTTATCGCCCTGCAATGGGGGCACGAGCTGGGGCTCTCCCCGATGTCGAGCGTGAACAACGTTGTGCCGATCAACGGCAAGCCTGCCCTGTCGGCGGATGTGATGTACGCCCTGGCCCGGAGCAACCCGGAGTACGGCGGCATTGAGTGGAAGCAGCGCACGCCGCAAAAGGCGGAGGTGGTTATTACCCGCATAAGCCCGCACGGGGCGGCGGAAAAGTTCACCGGGTATTTCGATCTTGACATGGCGAAACAGGCGGGGCTTTCCGAGAAAGAAACTTACCGCAAATTTCCGGATCGTATGCTCCGCGCCAGGGCGCTGTCACGCGCCTGCAAAGAGGCGTTTCCTGACGTGTTCGCGGGCGTTTACACCGAAGATGAGGCCGAGGAATTTGACAGGCCGCCCATGCGGGACGTAACCGAACCGGCGGCGGAAAAGTCTGGCGGCGAGGAACTGGCGGGCAGGCTGGCGTCTGACGCGGAGGCGAAGGCGGAGCGGGAACCGTCGGAGGTGGAAAAGGCGGCGGCCCTGGCGGAAGCGGTGAAGAGCGGATGGGCGGCAAGCGGCGAAGAAAAGGCGCTGTTTTAGGCGGTAAGCCGGCACGGGGCGGGGGTTCCCGGGCGTGAGTTCAACTCTCATGGCCCCGTATGCGTTATGCGCGGCAGGGCAAGGGTATCACGATTCGGGAGGGGGCAGGTATTGAGCGGACACCGGAAGCAGCGGCAGGTTTGGGTCAATGACACGTTATACGGTTCGTTGAAAGAGGCGGCGGAGGCCGCAGGGCTGTCGTCACCTGATTTGTACCGGCGCCTGCGGTACGCCGGGGACGGCGTGGTGAACGGGATGCGGGTGCGGGACAGGCCGCCCGTGAAAACAAAAATACCGGAGCGGAAGCCGGCGGGAACGCCGCTGCTGCGGTACGGATATAAGGACGGCCCGCTTGACCGGGGGCTGCCGGAGAAGTGGGCGTAGGATGAAAGCGGGAGAAATAGATGAACTGTTTTCTAGACCTCTTCTCCGGCATCGGCGGGTTTGCGTTGGCGGCGTATTGCGCGGGCCTGCATTTTGACAGGCATTATTTTTCCGAGGTGGATGATTACGCAATCGCGGTATACCGGAAACATTTCCCGGAAGCTGAATCGTTAGGAGATATACGGAGTGTCGATTATGAAAAATTGCCAAGAGGGGACTGGTTTGTTGCCGGGGGATTCCCATGCCAGCCCCACAGCGTCGCCGGAAAAAAGCTGGCCTCCAAAGACGAGCGCGATTTATGGCCTGAATGTCGGCGAATGCTTTGCGAGTTACGACCGCGAATCGCGCTCTTTGAAAATGTCCTTGGGCTCTTTGTTTCCGATGGAGGCAGGTTTTTTACAGGAATTTTGCGGGACATTGCCGAAAGCGGGTATGATGCGGAGTGGCAGATTATATCCGCTGCGGACGCGGGAGCGCCGCACCTGCGAAAACGAATCTGGATTGTCTGTTACGAAGAACGCCTATGTTCAGCGGTTTCCGACACCAGACGTGCGCGGATTCACAAATGACGGCTCCCTAAAATTGCTGGCGGACGCCATAGGCGACAAAGATGAATTTATGGGAATGGCATACCGGGCAAACAGGAAAAAGAAAGAATCCCTCTGGCCCACGCCGAGGGCGGGAAATCCGGGAAGCCGCCCCAACGGAAAGGGCGGGGCTGTTTTAGCGGAAGAAGTTCGCAAGAGGCCGCCTTACAGTACCGGGCAACTCAATCCCGACTGGGTAGAGGCATTGATGGGCTACCCGCATGGCTGGACAGACCCAGATCAGGAAACGGCGATGGAGGCTGGTTTTCCCGGCGCGTGGGCGGACGGGACATGGGAAGAAGGCATACCCCGCGTCGCCTCCGGGGTGAAAAACCGGGTGAGACGCCTTAAATGTTTGGGCAACGCCATTGTCCCCCAGTGCGCGGAAATGATTTTCAGATTACCGGCGTTTGACCAGTGGCGGAGGGCGGACGGCCATGCTTAGGGACTACCAAAACCAGTGCGTCGCCGGAGCGCGGGATATTCTCTACGGGCGGGGGAAAAAATCAGCATTGCTGCAGCTTCCGACCGGCGCGGGGAAAACGGCCATTGTCTCCGAAATAACAAAATCAATCGCTGATAAAAAGAAAAAAGTCTGGTTTGTCGTCCCCCGGAACGAGCTGCTGAAGCAGTCAGCCGGGCATTTCGCCAAATGGAAAATACCGCACAGCGTTATTGACGCGAAGCATAAAGAAAGCAGGGCGTATAACGCGCATATTATCTCCTTGCAGACGCTTATACGGCGGCTGGGGAAAATAAAAAACTGGCCTGATTTTTGCTTTTTTGACGAAGCCCATGTGAATTATGCCGCCCAAAAAAAGATAATCGCGTTGTTGCCGGAGCATACCAAAATAGTCGGATTGAGCGCCACGCCGGAACGGTTATCGGGGGAACCGCTTGCTGATATATACGATGAAATGTATTGCGGGCCAAGTATCCCGTATTTGCAAAGCGCCGGTTTTTTGTGCCCGCTGCGTTATTACGCCCCTCCGACCGAAGGGGTCAAGGCGCTCAAGTTTCGTTCCGCCGGCGAGGTGAATAACGACGAACTCGACAAGCTGTTGACCGAGCGGGCCGTATACGGGAGGGCTGCCGAGTATTACGCGAAACTGGCGCGGCTGCCTGACGGCTCGTACCGGCGCGGCGTGGGGTTTTGCGCCGGCGTTAAGGCGGCTGAAAAACAGGCCGCCGAGTTCCGCGCCCGTGGATTTAACGCCGAGTACGTGTCAGGCGGTATGCCGGAGAAAAAACAGCGCGCCCTTATTGACGGCATCGCTTCCGGGCGGCTGCAGGTGTTATGCGCTGCCGATCTGTTATTGTACGGCTGGGACAGCCCTCATGTTTCCTACGGCTTTCTCCTGCGGCGGACGAAATCCAGGGCGCTCTACTTTCAGATCGTAGGGCGGATTTTGCGGACGGCGGAGGGCAAGAGCGACGCCATTTTTGTAGACCATACGGCGACGGTTGACCTGCACACCGATCCCGCGTATCCGGGCGTTCCGCCGTTTTTCCTTGACCATGTGGATTGGCGTTTTTACGGCGCGGGCGGGAAGCGAAAGCCGCCGGCGCCGCCGCCTGAAGTACGGCTCTGCCCCTACGACAATTATATGGTCTGCGTAAAGCGGACACGCTGCCCGCAGTGCGAAAAGTACGTGCCCCGTGGGGAGGCCGATGAGGAAATTGTTGAGAGCGTTCCACTGCAAGAGCGCGTGGCGGCGGGGGCGGCCCCGGTCGTTTCGATGGCCGAAAAGCGGGAGTACCAGGACGCCGTGGCCCAATATGTGGAGATAGCGCGTACGGCAGCGGACGGCGAGAGTTACGACAAGGCGGTAAAGGCGCTGGTGGGGATTGCGAAAAAACTGGATTACTCCGTGTTTTGGGTGTATTGGCGGGTAACGCAAAGCAAGCACGTAGTTGACGCGAAGGCGGTGCACAGTATCGCCCGTGTCTGCGGATATAAGAAGGGCTGGTGTTATTACAAAATTGAGGAGATTAAACGGCAGATCGCGGCGGGGCGGGATATGGAGGCGGCGGGATGATGTTTTTTGGGTGGCGTAATGTTCAGCAATAGCACTGAGGCGATGTGGTGGCAGGATAGAAACTGTTGCCGCTGCTGGAAGGCAAACGCCGGGGGGAAATACCGCTGTAAAACGGAAATGTATATTGAAATGGGCTATGTTACCGGCGAAATGCCAAAGCGGACGGACAAAATTACCAGCGGCGCTGACTGCCCGTACCGTCAAGCGAAAAGGCCGGTTTATAAAAAGCGTGTTGGCCAGTCAATGCCGTTATTTGATTTTGGGGAGGGAGCGTGAAAACCAGCGAGGAGGCCGTGAAACGGGCGTGTCTGGACTATCTGCGGCTGAAAGGGTACGCGGCGGTCCGTATCAATAACGGGGCCGTGAAAATGCCCTCTGGCCGGTTTGTCCGGTTTACCGATGTTGACGGCGTGGCCGATATTCTCATGGCGGCTAACGGGGAAGCGTGGGCGGTGGAAACAAAGAGCGATACGGGCAGGCTGTCGGAGGCGCAGCGGGCGTTTCGGGAGTATTGGATTAGAGGCGGTGGTCGCTACGTTGTGGCGCGGGGAATTGAGGATTTGAAGGAGGCTGGATTGTGAATTGGAATGTTAAAACGGAAAGCTGGCGGTATGTAAACAGAGAAAAGAATTTTGCCGTTGAGGTTCACAAGTGGGAAGAATATGGCAGAACCACTTGGAACAAATACCTTTATCTGTATCCGGAAAACCTGGATTTTGGAAAATATGTGCCAAAAGAAAACCAAATATTTCCAGATGTCCCTTATGAATTTAATTATGGAATAACTTACTACCATGAGGGATTTGATAGAGCGGGGAATTTTTTATACCAGCTATTCGGCGATGATTATAACCATGCGATGGACATGGAAAACCCGGTAGGCAGTGACGGGGCACGGGTATTCGAGGACGCTAAAGCGCTCATTGCACAATTGGAGGCCAATCATGGGTAGCACGCCGAGGGGAATAAGCGCCTCACGGGGCGCGGCGGTTTTGGGGGTGTCGGAGTTTCAGACGCCGCTGTCCGTCTGGCAGGGCATTATGGAGGAGCGGGAGCCTGGGTGGAACGAGAAACACGGCTATACGCTGCCGGAGCCGCCGGATAACGCCGCTATCAGGTTCGGGACGGCTTTTGAGAGCGCCGTGGTCGAGCTTGCGGAACGGGCGCAGAGAGCAAAAATTATACACAGGGAGCGTTTTTTCGCCTGCAATGATTTTGGGGGATTCGCCCCGGTAATCAGCCTGAATGAGGGGGAGCGGGAAAATTGTATCACCTGCCATGTTGACGGCATTTACAATCTGCCGCTTATGAGCGACCCTGTTCGCCTTCACGAAGGCAAAACCACGTCCGCCTTCAGTTTCCGCGAGAAGTGGGGCGAACCGGGGACGGACAAAATACCGCAGGCGTACCAGGTACAGGTGCAGCACCAGATGTTGTGTACCGGGGCGGAGGAGGCGATTGTGTCCGTGCTGATATGGCCACGGATGCCGGATGAGTGTGAAAAAGACGGTATCCGCGTTATTCAGCAAAAAAACGGCGAATGGGATATGGGCAACAACGGGGTAGGAAAATCCGTTTCCGAAGTAGCGGACAATCTCGCGTTTTTTGGTTTTTTTCACCAGTACCCCTGCAAGGCGAACCCGGAGGCGCAACGGCGTATGGTTGAGGCGTACCGTGAGTTCTGGGAAAAGCACGTTCTTGCCGGAGCGCCGCCGGAACCGAAAAACTATGACGACCTTAAACGCCTGCTTCCCGCGCCAAAGCATACCGTTGTCGTGCCGCCGGATATGGAGCGGAAATTCGCGGAGCACCGGGACATCGGGAAAGAAAAAAATAACGGCGCGGAACGGCAGGACGCTTTGCGGCTTGAGATTTTGTCCTGGGGGATGAAACAGACAGGCACCGAAGACGACGAATCGCTCGAGGCGATGATTTTCAGGAACGAGGGCGGCCAAAAATTGGGGGCGTTCTCGAAAGACAAAAACGGAAGACTTGTCTTTCGGGTGAGTTGAGGAGGAGGCGGAATGACTAAGCAAGAAGCGAAAGAACTATCGCTAGAGGCGTGGGAGTATTTAGCGGCTCATCCGTCTGTGCGAAGTAAAAATGCACTCCCTTTAGAATTGCTGAATAAGGTGCGCGGGTTTTCATACTGTTGTCCGTTGTGTGCTTGTGCACGGCATGAACGCGAAGACGGCAAAAACGTGGTATTCAAGCTGGTGGACTGGCCGGCGAAGGAGGCAGAGCATGACTGAATTGCCGTTTCTTTGTAAAAACTGCACAAACAGTGATTGCCTTATTTGGAGAATATACGCAGAGACATCTGCAGACGATGGAATTATCTACCCAGCAATTAAAAATTGTTTTAGTTTTCGGGATAGGTTTGAAGGTGGAGAAACGCTGGTCGATTTACCAGCAAAAAAGAAGAATATTGTTCCCGTGTATTGCGAGAGGGGATGAGGAGAGGGTGGAAGCATGAGCGAAGCATTAAAGCCCTGCCCGTTTTGTGGTAATAAGAAACAGGCATTTCTAAAACTTGATAAAGATGTTTACGGGAATTTTTTTATCCGCTGTTTCTGGTGCGGCGCGGGAGGCCGTCTGGTTTCAAAGGCTATCAATGCTGCTTATAAAAAAACTGCAATCGCCGCGTGGAATATGCGGAAGGAGGCGGCGGAATGACCTATGAACAAGCGCTGGCAATAGCGGTGGGACGGGGCGTTTCTTTGAAGCCTGTTTTATTCTCTGCTCCGATGGTACAGGCGATACTGGAAGACCGCAAGACCCAGACGCGGCGGGTTATAAAACCACAGCCTATAAAGGTTTTCAAAGAAAACGGCGTTGATGTTTTAATTGACGATGGCAGGACAAACGCGGGAAAACGCCCCTATGCCGAAGGCGACATTCTCTGGGTACGGGAGACGTGGCGGTGCATGGGTTTTGATGATGAAATTGAAGAACCTAAAATGCTCATCCAATACCGCGATGAATCAAGCCGCTGGGTTGCGATGCGAAACTACGCAAGGTTCAAGAAATTTGCTGT
>JAITGJ010000076.1 GCA_031280705.1 Spirochaetaceae bacterium | reverse complement strand
TATGCCGGTGATCCGCAGGGCGTAGGCCGCGATGGACCCGGCCCCGGAACCCCGGCCGGGTCCCACGTCGATGCCGTGGTCCTTGGCCCAGTTGATAAAGTCCGCCACGATAAGGAAGTATCCGGTAAAGCCCATGCTGATAATGGTATCCAGTTCGTAATCGGCCCGCTTCTGGATTTCTTCCCACCGGCCGCCGCCGGTGCCGGCATCCGCCTTTTCTTTCGCATAACGCTTCGCAAGTCCTTCGGCGGCAAGATGGCGGAGGTATATGTCCGCGTTTTGAAAGCCCGGGGGAATGTCAAAATCCGGCAAAAACCGGGGCAGTTCCTTGACGTCGATTCTGGGCACTTCGGCGGCGCAGCGCCGCGCGATACGCACCGTGTTGGCGACCGCCTCGGGGTATTCAGAAAACAGGGCGGCCATTTCATCGCCGGTTTTAAAATAAAACTGATCGCCGTGATATTTCTTGCGTTTTTCTTCGGTACGAAGCTTACCCGTTCCAATGCAGAGGAGTATGTCGTGGGCAACATAATCTTCCCGGTTGAGATAATGCACGTCGTTAGTCGCAACCAGGGGGATGCCGGTCTTGCGGGATATGGCCGCAATCTCCTTGTTAATATCTTTTTGGGAAAGGGAACAGCCTTTGAGCCTTCCGGCGGGAATACCGTGGTCCTGAATCTCAAGATAAAAATTATCGTCCCCGAACAGGTCCCGGTAAAAACGGGCTTTTGCCTCCGCTTCTTCGATCTTTCCCGCCTGTATCAGTTTGGGAATTTCCCCGGAGACGCAGGCTGAAAGGGCGATCAGGCCGCCGTGGTATTGGGCAAGCAGTTCTTCATCAATCCGGGGCCGGTAGTAAAAGCCCTCGGTGTAGGCTAAGGAACAGAGCTTGACCAGGTTCAGATAGCCCTCCCGGTTCGCCGCCAGCAGTACCAGATGGTAATACCGGTTGTCGCTTTCGCCGCCTTTTTTTTCAAACCGGGACCCGGGGGAAACATAGACCTCGCAGCCGGCAATGGGCTTGACGGGATTTTTCCGCTTCTCGTGTTTGGCGTTTTCCTCACAGGCCCCGATAAATTTCATTATCCCGAACATGTTACCGTGGTCGGTCAGGGCAAGATGGGTCATGCCCAGTTCTTCCGCCCGGTCGGCCAGGGCCATTACCGAAACGGCGGCGTCCTGCAAAGAAAAATCCGAGTGAACGTGGAGATGTACAAAATCAGTCATATCCCGCAATATTACCGCGAAACGCCCGTTCCCGCAAGGGAGAGGCAATCACTCACGTAAAATCCAACCAGGGGGAAAAATCTCAAGTAAAAAACCAAGCTCCGCGCGCGATTTTCAAACCGGGCAGGGAAGGCAAATAGACATCGGCTTTGCGCAGGGCTTCTTCCACCCAGGAGATTGCGAGTCCGATTACAGCTCCTATATATGGTGACTCCAAAAACACGGACAAGAAGTACCGGGAGTCCTTCAAGCAACGCACGGAATATCACGCCGCCCGCTATACCGCCCGCAAGACCGGCGAGCATGGCGCGTTTTACCGGATAGTTCGGCACATAGAACGAAGCGCCAAAACCAAGCCCCCAACCCAAAATGCCCCAGCAGATAACGCGACTCACAATTTCCACAGGCGTAGACACGGTGCTGGTATATCCAAAAATCATTTGCGCTATTGCTCCGCCTGCTATGCCGATTGCGATACCGATAAGCGCCGTCTTGATAAGTACCCCCCGGGGCGGCGTCCGTTTGAGATGCTTACTTTGCGCGATGTTCAAGGCAACGGTTATGCCCAGCCCGATAAGCGCCGCCCAAAATCCGACATTTAACACCAAGCCCCAAAAGTCCCTCCCGATATTCTCATTTATCCTAAACATCTCCGACACCAGTTCCCCCGCCAGCGCCCCCGCTCCCGCCGCCGCGCCGAAAATCAGCGTGCGTTTGGTGATGCGCGGTATCCCGGGGAGCGCGCCCAAAATAGCCGCGCCGGTTTGTGCCGCGGAGAACGGCGCGGACGCGGCATGGGAAAGCGGAACCGCCGCGTCAAGCAGGTCAAGGGCGCCGGAACAGAGGGCGGCGCTTATCCCCGTTGCGGCCTGCAACTGCCGCGCAAGGGCGTCTTTCAGCCGCAGCCGTTCCCCGGTGGTGTTAGCCGCTTTTAGCTGCCGGTAAAAGCCCTGCTCAAGACAGCGGCCAAAAGCGCGGCGTTCTTCCTGGGGCACCTGTTGCGCGTAATCTTTGATAAAGGGCTTGATCCGCCGGGGGTCGCCCAAAATGCCTTCGCCCTGTTCGGCGACAATCCGTTTAATAACGGCAAGAAAACTGTTGTTCATAATCGTACTCCTGTTATAGCGCGGCATCGCCGCATGATTATATTTAAGCGGAACCATGTCCCGTCAAAAACACCTTATTCCTCTGTGCCGGATACTCCCCTCGGCAGAAAACGCCAGGTGGTATTATTCACCTGATTGTAGCTGGGATTGTACTGCGAACCCCAGAATTGCCGTAAATCATACGATTTGCCTGTATATGCCTGGGGTTCTATAAAGACCGTTTGTCCGTCAATTTGTACCGCGTTAAACTGGTGATTAAAGCCGGTGCTTCGATTATAATTAACTACCAAATAAGTAGTTTTGAACGGCGAGTAATAATAAAACAGGTTGGAGT
>JAITGJ010000032.1 GCA_031280705.1 Spirochaetaceae bacterium | reverse complement strand
GCTTCGGTGAAAGAATTGGCCGGAGAACTGGGAGTTTCAGAAATGACGGTCCGCCGGGATTTGGAACAGCTCCGGCTGGACAATATTGTTTCCCTGGTGCATGGAGCGGCGATTTTTAAGTCCGATCCGTCCGCCAGGGACCAGCGGGAATATTACCTGAATCTGGAGCAGGCCGTAAATAATCCTGAAAAGGAGCGAATAGGCCAACGGGCGGCCCAAATGGTCCAATCCGGGGATGTCATTTTCATTGACGTGGGAACTACCTCTGAACAGATGGCAAAGCATATCCCAACGGCGTATCCCATCACGGTTTTTTGCTTTACGGTGAACGTGCTGCAGGAGATCTGCAAAAAGAAAATCGAAAGCCTCATCATGGGCGGCGGTTTTTATCATCCGGGCACGCAGCTTTTTGAATCCCCGGAAACCATCAGTCTTGTCAAGCGGACCCGGGCCACCAAATTTTTTCTGTCCGCCGCGGGAATCAGCCGGGAACTGGGGCTGACCTGTGTAAACCAATACGAGGTCAATGTAAAACAGGCCTGTATCGAGTCCTCGCTCCAGACGATTCTCCTGGCGGATTCACGAAAATTCGGCCGGATCAGGTCCGCGTACTTTGCCGCCTTGGATAAGGTGGATACCGTTATTACCGATGACGGAATAAGCCTTGAATGGGTCAAAACCATGGAAAGTATGGGGATTAAGGTCCTGGTGAGTTGATATGGCCTCCCGGCGGCCTAAATTATCATGGCTTTGATGCCGTAGGACGCGCAGACTGCGGCAAGTTCCTCCATGAGGGCGTCGTCCGGGGAGCGGAGTTCCGCCGCTTCAGAGGGACGCACTCCCACGCTCCGGTACCGGATCAGTTTGTAGCGGATTTCCGCGGGGCCGTGTTCCGCGCCGGCGATAAGGCGGCACACTTTTTCCACCGTGTTCCGCGCGTCAAACAGGCCCGGGCTGATGACGGTTCGCACTTCGTACAGTTTGTGCCGCCGGACGAGGAATTCCGCCGCCCGCCTGATGGTTTCACCGCTGTTCCCCGTTACCGCGCCGTACTCCACCGGGTTATCCGGGTCCGCCTTGATGTCCAGCATCACCGCGTCTATACACGCGAGAAGCGCTTCGTCCGCTTCCCAGGGATAACTGCCGTTGCTGTCAAGGAAAAACGTAAGTCCCCGTTCCCGCGCAAGACGCCCGAGGCCCTGGAGAAAAGCAGGGTACCGGGTACATTCGCCGCCCGAAACGGTAATGCCCCGCACAAAAGGGAGGGCGCTTTCCAGTTCCGCCATCACTGCCGGGGGATCCATCATGCGCACCCGGGGACTGGAAAGGAAGGGACATATTTTAATGCAGGCATCGCAAAGAACGCAGCGCTTTTCGTCCCAGAGCGGCGGCGCCAAAAATGGCGTCGCCAAAAATGGCGGCGTTTTCCCCGGAACGGCGCGGAGCGCCCCCGCCGGGCAGACGGTAACGCAGTCGCCGCAGCCCCGGCAGAGGGAAATGGTTTCGCTGTTGTGGCAATAGCGGCAGGTAAAATTACAGCCCTGCACAAATACCGCCGCGCGGTTTCCCGGACCATCAACAATACTCGATTTCAGTATCCGGTTCACCGGCGCGGAGTTTTTACCGCCGTTTCCGCTCAAGTATTTTACCATTCCGCGCCGCGCCAAGGCCCAGTGCGGTAGTATCCTGCAAAACCCGTGTTCCCGCGGCAAGCTTATCCATTTCCGAGCGCTTTACCAGGTAGCCCGTTACGCGGATAACATCGGAATCGCTGGAATAAATCGAAAAATAGCGCCCGCCCCGGGAGAAACCGCCCTTTACCATATCAAGGAGATAGGCCGGATTCCGGCCCGCCGTGGCCTCCACGGTAAAGACATCCCCGGTTCCCGCGGGGAAAAAGCCGTGGAACAGCCCGCAGTGGATCAGGTGATCCGAAATCTCCTCCGGCTCCTCGCCGATGGGTATTCGCGCCGCGGGACTTTCGCCGGTATCGCTGTCAATTCCCACCTGCCCGTGGAGGAGGAAGCGCCCTTCGGTCGCGCCGCACCAGGGATTGTGATGCGCCTTTACCAGCGCGTCTATCCGTTCCATGATGGTGATTCCCAGCCGGTCCGCCTCTGAGGGCATGGGAACGCTCTGGCCGAAACGGCCCGGTTTCCCCTCTTTTTCCATGAGGGTGTTCACGCACTCGGCAAGCCCCACCAGGCCGAACATGGCCGTAAAGCGCTCCCGGCTGATAAAACCTTCCACCGCAAGAAAATTCGATTCAAAAAAACCCGATTTTTCTACCATAAAAGCAATACGCGTGTCCATGTAGGCCATCATCACCTGTACGGCGTGTTCCAGGGCGGGCCAGAAGGCGGCCAAATCTTTCACGCCCGCGGCCAAATGCCCCAGCCGGAGCCGGGACAGCGTATAGGAGCCGCCGCCCACGGGAAGGCCGTTGTAACAACTCACAATGGCGTAGTTTTCCCCCAGTTCCCGGACAAACATCCGGTGGTTGGCAAAACTCGGCTTTGCGCTTTTAAGAGCCGTTTCCGCCGCGAGCAGGGCAAAATCCTCGCCGCAGACCGCGGGATCGTAGAGGAAGCTAAGGTTGGGAACGCTCCGGGGGTCTTCCTTCTCACATTCCAGAATGAGCCGCCCTGCGAGGGTTTCCTCCGGGCCGATGTCGGCGTGGCAAAAAGAATCCGTTATGGTCCGGTCAACATAGCGCAAAAAAAGGCCGATCTGTTTTTTTGCCCGCGCGCGATCCTCTTTCAATACAAAGGGTTCAAGGAGCCGGTCCAAAAATCCGATGAATACCGGAAAATTCGTTACCGACGGGACATGGCGGATAAAAATTGAAAGTGTATTGAGCGCCTCTTCAAGGTCATGAGGCGGCGTAAGTTCAAGAAACCGGGATCCTTCCCGGAACAGTTTTGCGTAATCGGGCACGATATAGCGGGGCCGGGGCGGACAATTGGACTCCGTCAAATCGCAAATAACGCCCGCGGCCTTGAGATCCTCATAGCCCCGGGGGAGGTCCAGTACCTCAATCAGCGACTCCGATAATTTTTCGAGGCTGTAAACTTTCTGTTCATGCGTCAACGTCTGATCGCACACCGTTTCCAGAATCTTTCCACGGGTTTCTTCAACCCGTTCCATGGTGATGGCTCTCATAATAATACCCCCGTCAATATATCACAAAATAGCCAATTTGGCGCGGGAAGTCAAAAAAACGGGCGCCCGCTTGCCGCATGGGGGGGCCGCGCGGCGGGGACCCCCGGACGGGGCGCGGCGAAACCCGGACCCGTCTCCCGGCGCCGTTTTCCGGCTGTTCCGGCGGGCCGCGAACACGCCCCTGTGCCCGGTCCCGCGCCTTCGATTTTCCGCCGCTATTCAGGCGGAAGCTGGATACGGGCCGTCCCCTTGAAAACCTGCCTGCGTTTATGGTATACTATAAACAATGCGCGTGTGATATGAGAGGTGAATGCATGGCCGAACAGAACCAATTGGTAACGTTTCAACTTGGGGAAGAACTTTACGGAATCAACATTATGGATGTCAAAGAAATTGTCCGGGTTCAGTCTATCCGGGCTATTCCCAATGCGCCCAGTTATGTCGAAGGAATTTTCAATCTGCGGAGCGAGATTATTCCCATTATCAATCTTCACCGGCGCTTTCACCTGAAAAAGGTTCTTAATTCCGAAGAAGACGAGCTTCTTTCGGGATTTATCATTCTTGATATTGACGGGATGAAGCTGGGGGTGATTATTGACCGGGTAAGCCGGGTGTTGACCGTTGAAAAGGATGAGATTCAGCCGCCGCCCCAGATGTTGAGCGGAATTGGCGCGGAGTATATTCAGGGCGTGGTGCGGCAGGAGCATGGTTACCTCATCATTTTGGATATACGGGATCTTTTTAACCCCAAGGAACTGCAAAAAATCGCCGAACTACGGCGCTAGGTCCATGCATGAAGATTGAAGTCTGGTCTCCAACCATCAGGCGAAAGGAGATGGACGCGGTACTCACCGCGATGGTGGCCGACCGTGTTGGTCCCGGTGAGGGTTCGCGCCTCCTTCTCCAGATTGCCAAAGAGCATCTTGAATTTGATTACGCCCTTGCCCTGCGGAGTCCCGCCATCGCCCTGTTTTTTGCCCTCCGCGCGCTGGCTCTGGCCGACGGCGACAGGGTGGCGGTTTCCGCCCTCTCGCCGCGCTATTACAGCCAGGTAATTGCCGATCTGCGGCTCCGGGCGGTGTACTGTGATGTGGACAAAGGGACGGCTGTTATGGGCGCGGAAACGGTGTCCGCCGCCATGGCCGCGGAGAACTGCCGCTGTGCCGTTGTGCATCATACCCTGGGCTATACGCCCGGCACGGCGGCCATTGCCGCGCTGGGTATTCCCGTTATTGAAGATATTTCACAAGGGTACGGAAGCTCCGTGGATGGCAAGCGGACGGGGTCTTGCGGGCTTTTCACGATTCTGGGGCTTGAGGAAGAGGATATGCTCACCGCGGGCGGCGGCGCGCTCTTGTATGCGGCCAACCGGCGGGACGCCGCGGTCCTGCGTTCCCTTTCGCCCCTCGCGGAGTACAGCCTCCCGGATATGAACGCGGCCATGGCGGCGGTTCAGTTTCGGGAAGCCGGCCGCAATCTGGAAAAACGCCGGGAAATTGCGAAGGTTTATACCCAGGCCGCGCTCCGGACACGGCACCGGCAGTTTGCACTCACGGAAAATACCGAATATAACCATTACGCCTTCCCGCTTATCCTCGAAACGGGCATGAAGGACGTTACCGCTTACGCGAAAAAAAAGGAAATTGCCGTTGAAAGCGCCTTTGTAAACGCCCAAATCGCTTCCCTTGAAGGAGCGGGAGAAAAATGGAGCGAAGCCTGGAGCCTTTCCCTCAGAACGGCGCTTTTTCCCCTGTATCCCCGCCTGAGTTCGGCGGAGACTGAAAAAGTCGCCAGGCTCATTATGACCTTGCCCTAGGGAAGCACTGATTTATTCAATCGAGAATTCGCCATATATGGCGCAATCAGTGCTACTTTAATGTGGTATTTGCGTAATGAAATGAGCAAATAGATAGGGAAACGCTGATTAGCGTCAAGTTAATCAGCGTTTCCCTAGGAGTTAAGGACATGGAAATAAGGCGGGCGTTGTTGTTTGTAAATCCCCATAAGCCGGAAGCGCCGGGTTTGGCGGAAGCAATCCGCGCCGCCCTCCGGGAACGCGGCATTGAGGCCGTTTTGGCCGGGAACACGGGCGGCGCGGAAGCAGGCGCGGCGGATATCGCCTTTAGTCTGGGCGGAGACGGGACCGTGCTCTACGCGGCGCGGTCCGTGGCGTCCCGGCGCATTCCCGTTTTCCCGGTAAATATCGGCACGGTGGGTTTCCTCGCCGTGGTTTCCCCGGAGGAGTGGCTCGCCGTGTTTGAAAGCTGGTGCATGGGCCGCACGGGAGTATCCCGCCGCCTTATGCTGGATATTGCTGTGGAGCGGGACGGAACGGCGATTTTTCACGCGTCCTCCCTTAACGACGCTGTATTGAGCGCGGCGGGCATTGCAAAACTGATCAACCTTCGGGTGGAGTCGGTGGACAAAAATACCGGTCCCGAAACGGGAGCCATTCTGCCGCTGGGGCGCTACCGGTCGGACGGGCTTATTGTCGCAACGCCCACCGGGTCTACGGCCTATTCCGTGGCCGCCGGCGGGCCGATTCTTGACCCGGAGATCGAGGCGCTGATCATCAACCCGATCTGCCCCTTCTCCCTGTCCAACCGGCCCATCGTGGTACCCGCCCACGAAACCGTGATTATCGATGTTGAAAAAGAACAGCGAAGTGCCGTTATGCTCACCGTGGACGGACAGACGAGTTTTTCCCTGATCCCCGGCGACCGGGTTTTGATGCGCCGCTCACCTTTCGACGCCCTGCTTGTCGCGTCCGCCCGGCAGGGATTCTACCGCTCGCTTGCGGCGAAACTTTTTTGGCAGGGAGGCACGAGCGGTGCTTGAGGAACTTTCGATCCGCAATTATGCCCTTATCGAAAATATTTCCCTCCCGTTCAAAAGCGGCCTCACCATTCTGACCGGAGAGACCGGCGCAGGAAAATCGATCATTGTCGGGGCCATCAGCTTTTTGCTTGGCGCGAAAGCCGGCGTTGACGTAATACGCACGGGAGCGGAAGAAGCGAGCGTTTCCGCGACGGTGGAACTGGGCGGGGCAAACCGGGAGGCGCTCGACTGGCTCGCCGCGCGGGATATTTCTCCGGATGGCGATACGGGCGGTTCCGGCGCGGTCATCATCCGGCGGAATATCAAAACATCGGGCCGGGGGGCCATGTATATTCAGAATGTGCCGGTAACCCGGAATGATCTTGAAGAATTTACTGCCTTTCTTTTCGATCTCCACGGCCAGCATGCCCATGAATCCCTGGTCAAAAAAGAAAACCACCGCCGGTATCTTGATCGCTTCGCGGGCATTGAGGCGGAAGTTTTGGAATTTTACGGGCGGTTCCTTTTGCTCGCGGAAAAACGAAAAGCCCTGGAAAGCTCCCTGTCCTCCACGCGGGACCGGGAAATGCGCCTCGAAGTGCTGAACTACGCGGTGGAAGAGATCGGCGCCGCGCATATCAAGGCGGGTGAAAGCCGGGAACTTGAGGCCGAAGCGGCGCGGCTTTCCGATTATGAAAAACTGGCCGAAGCGGTTAACGGCGCGGCGGCGTCCCTTTACGACGGCGAATACGCGATAACGGCGCTTGCCCGGCGGGCGCGGAGCGGCATGGATAGCGCCGCTGCCATTGATGGGAGCCTCGCGGAACTGCGCCAGCGTGTTGAGGACCTTTTTTATGAGGCCGAAGATATTTCCGCTGAATTCCGCGCCTACCGGGATGAGCTCAGGTTCGATCCGGCCCGGCTTGAAGAAGTTGAGGAACGGCTTAATCTGATCTACCGCCTGAAAAAGAAATACGTCCCGGCGGGAAAGACGGAACTCTCCGGCGAAGAAGCGATTCTCGCGTACCGCGGCGAAGCGCTCGCGGAAATTGAAGCCCTTACCGGATGGGAAGAAAACCGCGGCGTACTGCGCGCTGAAATTACTGTGCTCGAAAAGGAAATTTCAGCGCACGCGCAGGGAATTACCAAAAAGCGGCATGCGGCCGCAGAGCAGTTTTCCCGCGCCGTAACGGGAATTATCGCCGTGCTCGGCATGCCCAGCGCCGTATTTTCCGTGTCCGTAACACCCAAGGGAAAAGAGCAGATTGTCATTGGACAGTGGGGCGCCGATGAAGTGGAATTCCGCATTTCCGCAAACCGGGGCGAACCCCTGAAAGATCTTTCCCGAATAGCGAGCGGCGGCGAACTTTCGCGGGTGATGCTCGCGATCAAAACGGTACTTTCCGGGGCTGATGCTCCGGGATCAAAAACACGGTCTCTGGGCCACGACCCGGCAACCCTGATTTTTGATGAAATTGATACGGGCATCGGCGGCGAAGTCGCCCTCGCGGTGGGGGAATATCTTGCCGCCATTGGAGAGCGAAAACAGATATTCTGTGTTACCCATCTTGCGAGCATCGCGGTACGGGCGCACAATCATTTTAAGGTTGCAAAAACCGTGTCGCCGGGTGCGAAAGGGGAGCGCACTGTTACTACCGTGGCGGAACTTTCTTCCGGTGAGCGGCGGGAGGAAATTGCCCGTATGCTCGCGGGAGACGCCGGTGGAAGCGCCGCCCTGGCCCACGCGGACGAACTTTTGGCTAAATACGGCGGGGAAAACCATGACCGGTCATTCTGAAACGCGGGCGTTCTGTACCGCACGGGCGGCGTCCCTGCTCGCCCGTGAAACGGAAGTCCTTTCCCGTCTGCCTTCCGAGCCCCGTGCGCTCGCGGCGGCGCGGCTTGATCTCGCCGGTCTTATGCTCGATCTTGCTTCTTGCTACATTGTGGAAAACAGCCTGTTTTTGTTTTTCCATGAACGGATAAACGAGGACTGCCTGAATGAAGCGCGGAAGGCGTTTACCAAAAGCCTTCAATATATGGAAGAGGTGGTAACGAGCTGGGTAGATGTGCCGTTTTCCGATCTGGATACCCGGCTGGCCGCGCTCCAGGGCATCAGCGCCGAAGAACGCTATGGCCTTGTCTGCCGGATGGGACTCGCGCTTTCACTGCTTCAACATGCCTTCGGCGAAAACAACAGATGGAAGTGGTCGTTTGTTGATTTCGAGGGACGGCTCGCCGCCATCACGCGGAATATCCTTGATCTCCGTAATCTTGCCGCGAATATGGACCCCCGCGCCGGCGAATATGCGGCGACCGTTTTTCATGTCAGAATGATGAAAAAGCTGTTCATGCAGGCGGCGGCCCGCTACCGGGAACGGTATGAACTTTCCACGCAAAATTCGGGAGATTTCCGGCGCGCCATTGATTTTTTGAACGCCCTGCGGCGTATGTACATTGCGTTGGGAGAACGCGGTGAAGCGGAAGAACTTAAAAAAACGATTGATGCCTGGACAGCGAAATTCACCCAGGATGCGCGTCTCAGGAAGCAGCCGCCGTTCGGAAAAAATTAGATCATGGAAGAAAATTATTCTCTTTCGGTTTACAAAATCATATTCCCCTATATGCGCCGCTACCGGTTACGCTACACCGTGGGATTTTTCTGTCTGCTTGTTGTGGACGGCGCCCAGGTGTTGATCCCCCAGATTATGCGCCGGGCAGTTGATCTTGTTTCAGGCGGCAGTTTCATTCTCCGCGATGTCATGGTGCTTGCCCTGGCGATGGTGGGAGGCATGGCGGTAATCAGCCTGGGCCGTTTTCTCTGGCGGTATTTTATTTACGGTTCCGCCCGCCGCATTGAGGCGGAAATACGGGAAAATATTTTTGATCACCTGCTTGTTCTATCCTGGGATTTCTATCAGAAAAATAAAATCGGCGATCTCATGGCGCGCTCTACCAACGATCTTGGACAGGTGCGGAACGCCATCGGCATGGGGCTTGTTACCATGGTTGACGGCACCGTCATGGCGCTCGCAATCCTGGTTATCATTTTTGTGCAGGACGCCGGGGCCGCGGGCCTTGCCGTTATTCCCCTGGTCCCCATCACGCTGTTGATTTTACTGTCATCAAAAATGACCGGCAGGCTGTTTGAACGGGCAAACAGGGCATGGTCCGACATGAGCGATACGGCGCAGGAAACATTCGCGGGCATCCGGGTGGTAAAAAGTTTTGTAAAGGAGTGGTGGTTTACCCAAAGGTTCACCCGCGATAACGACAGTTACCGGAAAGTGAACATGTCGCTGACACGGGTATTCGGCATATTTTTCCCCCTCGTCAATTTCCTGGCGCAAATCTCAACCGTCATACTCATCGCAGTGGGTGGACGGCGCGTCGTGCTGGGCCTCATGAGCGCCGGCGAACTGGTAAGCCTTTTCAGTTATATTCAGATGCTGATTTGGCCGCTCATGGGCGCGGGTTTTATGGTAAATATGATACGGCGCGGCGCGGTAAGCCTGGGCCGGATTAACGAAATTCTTTGCGCCGAATCGTCAATTAAAAATCCGGCGGAAGCGCGCCGCCCCTTGTTCGAACAGGCGCTGTCTCCCGGTATGCCTAAAGACAACGCCGGGGAAAACGCGATAGAAATACGCGGACTTTCCTTTGCGTGGGAGCAGGGAAAACCCGTGCTTGCGGACATCGATCTTTCTGTGGCGGACGGCGTCATGCTGGGCATTTTGGGCCCCACCGGATCGGGAAAGTCCACCCTGATAAAAATACTGACACGCATGGCGGATCCTCCCGAAGACACGGTAAGGATTTACGGCATTCCTTCCGCGTCGTGGAACCTTGAAGAACTGCGGGGGATTTTTGGCGTTGCCCCACAGGACAGCTATCTTTTTTCAGATTCCATCAAAAACAATATCGGCTACGGCCTTTCTGCTTCGGGAGAGAACAGCGATACTGTTGCTGCCGGCGATGATGGCCATGAAGATGATGCCGGTAAAGGCGACCTGTTCAAAAACCGGCGGGCGCAGAACAGACGCCGCTGGTTTTTTGGCCGGAGTCCCGCACAGCCGCGCGTTTCCGGAACAGATGCTTCACCATCAGACATTGTGGACCAGTCTCACCTTATTGCAAAAGCGGCGCGTTTTTCCGCTATCGATCAGGATCTGCCGCAGTTTTCCCGGGGTTTTGACACCCTTATCGGCGAGCGGGGCCTGACCCTGTCGGGCGGGCAGTAACAGCGGACCGCCATTGCGCGCGCGCTTGCCCTTGCGCCCCGCATCCTTGTTCTTGACGATGCCCTTTCCGCAGTGGACGCGGAAACAGAGCGGCGCATTGTCCGCTTTCTTGCCGCGGAACGCCGGGAACGGCGGGAAGCAGGCGGCGGCGGAATTACTATTATGGTGTCGCACCGTATTTCTACCCTGATGCATGCAGACCGGGTTATTGTTCTTGAAAAAGGGCGGATAACCGAAGACGGGAAGCCCGGCGATCTTGCCCGGGGAAACGGATTTTTCGCGCGGATGGCGTCGCTTCAGCGGCATGAAAAAAGCGCGCCAGACGGAGAAGCGGAGGAGGTCCGTCATGGCTGATTATTTTGAGACCGATGAAATTGTAAAAGGATATGATCGCGTTATTTTTTCCCGCATTCTTTCCTACGCGAAACCCTATAAGCTGCTGATTTTTTTTATGATTTGTGCGCTTGTCATTGCTACCGCCGGAGAACTTTTAATTCCCGTCATGGAGCAGCGCATTATAGACGGAGCCATTCTTTCCCGTTTTCTGGCGCTGTGTCCCGGACAGGAGGACGGTGGCAGCCTGTCTGCCGCCGCCGCACGCGGTCTTGCGGAACTTTCCGCCCGCCGGGAAGCCATCGCCATTGATGACATGGTATTTATTCCGCAAAACCAGAAAACAAAAATCCCGGGAAATATCGAGGAAGAACTCCGCCGCGCGGGCGTTATCGACAGTAATTTCTGGTACGCGTTTCTGCTGAGAGACGATGATCCCGCGCGTGATCTTGCCGGATCGCGCAGGGATATTTTTATCATGACGGAAACCGCCGCAGCGATCCGGAGCCGGGATCTCTATGCTCTTCCCCTGAATGAAATTATGCGCGTGCGCGGCCGGGACAGTGCGCGCATTGCCTCTGTCGCGCTTGTTTTGGTCCTGGTGCTGATTCTTGTTTTTGCCGCGAGTTTTACCCAGACCTGGACAACAAATCTTGTCGCCCAGCGGGTTATGAAGGATCTGCGCCTTGAACTTTTCAGGAAAACTCTGTACCAGAGCACCAGTTTTCTCTCCAGGCATCCGGTGGGGCGCATCGTTACGCGGCTTACCGGTGATGTAGAAACGCTCGATGAATTTTTCAGCAATGTGCTTGTCGCTTTTTTGAAGGATATTTCCCTCATGATCGGCGTACTTATCACGCTGTTTTTCCTTTCGCCGCGCCTTGCCCTGGCCGCGCTGGTTACGCTGCCGCCGGTACTGATCGTAACCGCCATAAGCCGCGTAAAGGCCCGCGATGCGTTCCGCCGCCAGCGAACCGCCTCGTCGCAGGTAAATTCCTACCTTTCGGAACGCCTTGTGGGGATGCAGGTGGTTCAGCTTTTCCGGGGCGAAAAGAGAAGCCGCAGGGAATTTCACGAACGGAACCGGGAACTGCTCGCGGCAAACCTGGGAGAAATGCATGTCTTCGCCGTGTTTCGCCCCCTGGTTGAACAATTTTCTACTGTTACGACCGCAGTTATACTCACGGCGGGCGCCGCCATGATTCTGAATCTTTCCCTTTCCCTCGGCGTGCTTATCGCATTTGTCAATCTTGCGGGTATGTTTTACGGTCCGGTTATGGAAATAGCGGAACGCTACACCATGCTTCAGTCCGCCATGGCCGGGGGCGAGCGGGTGTTTAAACTGCTCGATACCGATGAACCCATTGCCGACAGCGGTACTGTTTCCATTGAGGGAAACGTGCGCGGCAATATTGATTTTCATAATGTGCATTTTTCCTACAAGGCGGGAGAAGAGGTACTCAAAGGAATGGATTTTTCTGTCCGCGCTGGAGAGATGGCGGCTATTGTGGGTTATACCGGCGCAGGAAAAACAACCATTACGAACGTGCTTGCCCGCCTTTGGGATATTGACACGGGAAAAATAACTATTGACGGCGTTTCCCTTCCGGAAATCCCCCTTGCCGAACTGCGCCGTTCCGTACTGCCGGTACTGCAGGACGTGTTTCTTTTTTCCGGTACGGTTGCGGAGAATATCAGCCTTGGCCTTGAGCTTACAGAGGAACAAATTGAGGAAGCCGCACGGGCGGTCCACGCCCATGAATTTATTTCCCGCCTTTCCGATGGCTATCGCACGGTACTTTCCGAAGGAGCCGCCAATATATCAGGCGGTCAGCGGCAGCTTATCAGTTTTGCCCGCGTCATTGCCCACAACCCCGCAGTGGTCATTCTTGATGAGGCAACAAGCTCCATCGACACCGAAACAGAGCGGTTGATCCAGCTTGGCATGCGGCGGGTGCTCGCCGGGCGTACTTCCATCGTGATTGCCCACCGGCTCTCCACGATACGCGACGCAAACAAAATTCTTGTTCTGTCGGACGGGCGTATTGCCGAACAGGGCCGCCATGATGAGCTTATCGTACAGGATGGCCTCTATGCCCAACTCTATCGTCTTCAATATGAGCGGATAGAGAAATCATGACCATTAGCCCTGCCGCATATAACCCGCGCCCGGCCGGATTCCCGGGCAAGTCCATTGACATAATCAATTTGAAAGGATAAAAAACAAATGAAGACGCGGAAACAGCAAAGTTGCGTGCCATTACTTTTGAAAAGTCAGAAAAATATTAGAGTTGTTTAGAAACCTCAGTTTCTAAACAACTTCCGCCAAAAATGCAATTTCGCAGCCCCAAAGCGTAGCGCCGGGGCGAGAAATTGCAAGACTTGTTCAATAACCAACCGGGTTATTGAACAAGTCTATTGACAAAAAGAAATAATTGGATTATAATTTACTCATATGGAGAAATTATGACTAAAGCATCCAAAACAATTTTGTTTTCATTTTTTTTATTGTTTACCATATTATCTTGTGTAAAAAATAACAATGAAACGATTATTGAAAATAATTATGACGATATAATTAACTTTTTGAATAAAAACAAGGATGAAATTAGTTCAAAAAATCATTTTAAAGGAATAGAGGCCTTATATTTATTAAATGATCAAAGGGATTTCTTTAATTCCAGGATTGATTATTTAATTGCCATTCTAAAAGAAGATAAAATTGGAAAAGAAATATACTATGAAAACCATCTAAATTATATTGATAAATTTTCTTATGAATCCAGGGATTTATTCTATTCATCCAAGGAAATATTTGATTCTTACCTATTCGATTTAATTGGAAATGAATTTGGAGATATTAAATTACCTTTAAATTATATAAAAGAATATTTAATAAATCATTATAAAATATATAATAGACTTGTTCACTAACCCGGTTGGTTATTTCACAAAACGGGTACATGAGCCTCCACCAGCCGCCCACGAAATATCGGAACATAAAAGCGGCGCGAGTATTGACAGGGCCGTTCCCGCTGTGATATGCTCCGGAAGCCCGGAAAGGATGATGAATACCGCAGGCACAGACCGTGGAGGGAATTTTGTGAAAATACTATATTTTTCCGCGACCGGGAACAGTCTTTATATCGCCCAAAGGCTTGGCGGGGAATTATTGTCCATTCCACAGATGTACAAGAACGGCATCTATGAAATTACCGATGACGTCGCCGGAATTATTTGTCCGGTTTATGGATTTACCGTGCCGAACATGGTGAAGGACTATCTGGAGAAAGCAGTCATCCGTGCGGACTATGTTTTTTCAATCATGACCTTTGGAAATGTTTCCCTGGCGGCGCTTACTCACATGAAAAAACTGCTTGAAAAGCGGGGCGTTCATCTGAATTATGGAAACGAAATCCAAATGGTTGATAATTATCTCCCGTTTTTTGAAATTTCCGCCCAGTTGGGCATGAACAAAGATGAACATATCGAAAATAAAATAAATGAAATTGCACAAGACCTAAAGGAGCAAAAACACTTTTTGAAAGGCCATACGGGGTTTCAAAAGTTTATTTCAGGCGGCGCCTCGGCGGTGTGGGGAAACAAAAAGGCGATGAACAGGCGCGACAAAAATTTCCTGGTGAATGATCTGTGCAATGCCTGTGGAACCTGCCGCAATGTCTGCCCTGCGGGAAATATCGCCGGAACCGGAAAACCTGACTACCGGCACAACTGCGAATTTTGTCTTGCCTGTATTCATCTCTGCCCCCAAAACGCCATTCACCTTAAAAACGAAAAAAGCGAAAAACGGTTCAGAAATCCCCGGATAAAACTGCTGGAAATAATAAACGCAAACAAGGTTATTTAGTGCCTGCCCATCATGCGGATACCCAATAGACGAACTGTCCCAAAACCGCATTTTCACAGCCGGCAGGCGGGAACATACAAATTACTGACCCGGCAATAGTCATTAAGATCTTTTATGATGCAAATATTCCGTAACTCTTTATATTGTAAAGAATTATATCTTTTCAGAATTTTTTGATGTCAATATGATAATTGCCGGTT
>JAITGJ010000019.1 GCA_031280705.1 Spirochaetaceae bacterium | reverse complement strand
CTGATCTGTACCTTTACCACGATCGCGCGGGGCTTTATTGGCACATTCCCTCGGCCGAGTGGGTTGAGATTGAGTTTGAGGGAAAATTCTGGATAGGGAGCCGGGACATCGCGCCGCCGCCGGGTGAAAACCTCCCCCGGGGACAGTTCCGGGCGGTGCTGGTGGATCAGGGCGGCGAAAAATCGGAACGGTCCTTTACGTTTGACGCGCCCGCCGAGCCGCGCTTTCCCTTTCCCGATCTTGTCATTCTGGACGGGCAGTACACGGTAACGTCATCATATCCGGCCAATCATCTTATTTTTTATGACGTGTCCGGCGCGGAGATCAGCGTAAAAACCCTCATGGCAGCCACCGGCAGCATCGCCGGTCTTTCCCCGCCCAATGGCGCGGTGGGGGCGGCCCTCTGGGGAGAAGACGCCGAGTACTCAAGCGCGGCGCTCACGGATATCGTTCCCCTGCGGCGGATCCGCTGACCCGTGGAAACGGCACGGGGGAGTATAAAAAGCTATGTGCTCCGCGCGGGAAGGATGACCCCGGCCCAAAAACGCGCGCGGGAAGAGCTTTTTCCCCGCTTCGGCGTTTCCCTGGAAGATTTGATCCGGGCGCTGGCTAAAACGCCGGAACGCGCGGAAGCATCTTTGATAGGTTCAGATACCGTTTCTGATATGCTCCCGGCATTTCTGGTCCGGACCGCACCGGAACCGCCCCCGCCTGAGAGCGCGTTTATCAACCTGTTTGGCAATGTTCACCCCGTTACTGTGGAGATCGGTTTTGGCATGGGAATTGCCACGGCGATTATTGCCGAACGGAACCCGGGAAAAAACTATCTGGGTATCGAAGTATTCCGGCCGGGCGTCGGGCGGCTCCTCTGGGAAATCGGACAGCGGTCCCTTTCTAACGTGCGCGTTATCGAACACGACGCGGCCGAGGTTCTGCCCTGTCTGCCGCCGTGTTCCCTCGCCGGTATTCATCTTTTCTTTCCCGATCCCTGGCCCAAAAAGCGGCATCACAAGCGGCGGCTTGTTTCGCGGCCCTTTACGGAACTGCTCGCGTCCCGCCTTGAGCCGGCAGGCTATCTTTATATGGTTACCGATTGGGAAGATTACGCTTTTTGGGCGCTGGAAGAACTTTCCCGCACACCGGGCCTCGAAAATCCCTGGGCGGGCGGGGCAGGGGGGGGCTTTGCGCCGCCGCAGGCATGGCGGCCCGAAACAAAATTCGAGAAAAAGGGCATTGAAGAAGCGCGCCGGGTGTGGGAATTGTACTTTACGGCGGCAACGGGGCCGTCCCGTGCGGCAAAAGATACGGCGGGCAGGTCCGCGTAGCGGCTCTTGGATGGTCCGTTGCGGACGGCCCGGCGCTCCCGGTTAACAGCGTTCCCCGGCGGCGTTTTTTACCGGTTTCGCCTTTCATCGGCGGACTTGCACTCGATACACATGAGGGCGTAGGGAATCGCTTCCAGACGATCCTGGGGGATGGGTTTCCCGCATTTGATACAGCGTCCGTATTTCCCCTGCTGGATACGTGTCAGGGCCGAATCAATCGCCTTGAGGCGTTTTAAGTCCTGCGTACCGATCGCCTCGATCATTTTGCGGTCAATATCGTCGGAGGCCACGTCGGCAAGGTCTTTGGGATCCATGCCTTCCATGATTTCCTTGAAATCCTCGTTACCGGCAATAAGGTTTGAAATAATTTCGTTTTTAAGACCCAAGAGGGACGTTTCCATGTTTTTCAAAAATTGTTGATCCATACGGAGCCTCCTTCGGCACGGAGAATGAAACCCTGGGGGGTTCGCGGCCGGAAAACGTCTATTTTTAAGCCGCTTTGTTTTATTCTCCTTTAGTCCGCGTACATTGCCGCATGCGGGAAGTTTTGTCAAGATCGTTTCACTCGGTTTTTTATTGATTTCACCCGCTCCCCCCGCCGGACCGGCAAAACCGGCGGAAAAGAACGCGGACCCGGCGCCGGTTAGTGAAATTCGGCGAGGAAACGTTCAAAAAAATGTATCATCCGGCCATAATTTATCACGCTGATGGATTCGTCAACGCCATGGGCGGTATTTTTTTCCGCGTCGCTTACCAGAATCGGGGTAAAACGGTATACATGATCGCTTATGGCATAGTACTTGCGGGCATCGGTTCCTCCCATCACGAGGTAGGGCGTGATAATCGCGTTGGGGAACATTTCCCCGGTGAGGGAACGGAGTCGTTCGTATACCGGCCCTGCCGCGGGGGAAATGGGGGAGGGCTCTTCCGGGACGATTTTTTTGATAGAAAAGCCCGGACCGTCCGGTTTCCCGATCCCTTCCCCGCTTTTCCGGTCATTCCTGATAACTTTTTCCGCAAGACGCGCGAGGTACTTTTCCACCTGCGCTACCGTGTCGCCGTGCAAAATCCGCGCGTTGATGGTAATCACCGTTTTTTGGGGAAGCACGTTCGCGGCGTTTCCGGCCCGCGCCATCGTCGCCGAAAGGCTGGTAACGGCCATCGCGCGGGTGGCCGCGCGGGCGTCCAGGACGCCGAGCAGGAGCCGCTTAAAAAGCCGGAGGTTCGCGAGGGCCATACGCACCGGAAAGCCCATCTCCCCGGCGGCCGCGCGGAGCATATCCCGGACCGGCGGGGTAATCCGCGCGGGGAGGGGCGTTTCCTCAATCGCGCGGACCAGGGCCGCGGCGGTACCGAGGCTGGTATGCCGGGGCGGCATGGAACTGTGGCCGCCCTCTCCCTCCACGGTAATTTCGTAATTGCAAAAACCCTTTTCCGCGATTCCGATAAGGGCAAGCGGGGCCGCGACGCCCCGGAGGGCTCCGCTTATCACAAAGCCCCCTTCGTCCAGAACGCCTTCGGCGCGGACGCCCCGGTTTTTAAGATATTCCGCCGCTTTAAGCGCGCCGTTTCTGCCGCCCACTTCTTCATCGTGGCCGTAAATAAAATAAAAATCCCGTTCCGGCTGCCATCCCCGCCGTAAAAGATTTTCGACCGCCTCAAGGTGGGCGCACATTTGGCTTTTGATGTCGAGTGTGCCCCGCCCCCAGACCCGCTCTCCGTCAACTTTCCCGGAAAAACCAGGCCAGGTCCATGCGCTTTCTTCCACGACGGGAACCACATCGTAGTGCGCCGTGAAGATCAGGGGCTTTTTTTCCGTGTTCGCATCGCGTCCGGGAAGACGGAAGAGCAGGGTATACTCGTTGATAAGAACAAGCCCGGTCCGCTCGTGGAACAGGGGCCAGGTTTGTTTCACATACGCAATATATGCGCGGAACGGGGCGAATGGGGTGGCTTCGTAATCATCGGAAGAAACGGTAGGGATGGCGATTGCCCCGGAGAGGCGGTCCAGCGCCGCGCGGTCCACGGTTCCAGGCTCCCACGGCGCGGCGCGGGCATCGGCTTTCCGGGGGCGGAACATCAGGGTATTGAACAGAACCACCGTAACCAGGCAGGTCAGCGCCGAAAGAAAGACAAAAAAAACGATCACAAAGGCCAGGGCCATACCGGACATCAGCCGCGCTCCTCTACGGAACCGTCCGCGCGGGCAACAAAAACCCTTGGGCGCACCCGGGTAAACAGGCCGCTTTCCACCACGCCCGGTACGTTGTTCAATTCCTCTTCCATCGCGCCGGGGGAAATGTCGTGCAGAAAGCGCGTATCGAGGATCATGTTGCCGTGTTCGGTGATTACCGGACCCACTTTCCGCGCCGCCTCCCGAAGAACCACCTCCGCGCCCAGGGAGCCGATATAATTTTTGACGGAAGTCCACGCTTCACTTACCACTTCCACGGGAACGGGAAACCCCCGCCCCAGCCGCTCGACCAGCTTTGATTCATCGGCGACGAGCGCCCAGGAAGCCGAAGCGTAGGCGATAATTTTTTCGAGGAGAAGCGCGCCGCCGCCGCCCTTGATGCAACGGTTTTCCCCGTCGATTTCATCGGCGCCATCAATGGTAAGGTCAAGCGCGCCGCCGATTTCACGCGCGTTCAGCGTATAAAGCGGGATCCCAAGGCGTTCGCATTCCATGGTGGTTTGGAAACTGGTAGACACGGCGCGGATCCCGGCAATTTTTCCCGCCGCAAGCAGTTCTCCCACCCGCCGCACCGCGTGAATCGCCGTAGACCCCGTGCCCAGCCCCAGTTTCATGCCGCTTTTTACGAGTTCGTCCACGGCGGCAAACGCCGCTTTTTCTTTTCTTGTTACCTGATCCATGCGCCCTCCGACGCCATTGTACCGGCCTCCTTGCGGCGGCGCAAGCGGCCGGGCAAGGCGCGTAAAAAAAAGAGGAGCCTCTGGCTCCTCTTTTAGCGTTGGAAAAAACGCCGTCTATAGGTCAGGCGACCGGGTGATAAGGCCAACCAGCGAGCGCCGGGTCCACGCCCAATCCCGCTTTTTCGCACCGGGCCGTATGGCAATGGTAACGTCCACTGCCGCCGCGGAAAGCTGACCCGGCTCGATGCCGAATTCTCTCCCGTAGTACGCGAAGTCTATCTCAAAGGGGCCGAGGTCAAAGCCGACGCCCACCGCGGGGAGCATTTCGTTCATGCCGAACCGCAGCATGAACGTATCCATAAACGAAACCTGAACACCCGCGCTCAGGTTGAGGAGGAAGTTCCGTTTGGTATAATCGTCCTGCTGGAAGATGTTCATGATGTCCCGCCAGTCGGCGGCAAAGGTGAATCCCATGGTTCCCAGGTACCGGGGAGCGGTTATCCAAAACTGCTCGAGTTTGAAGTCATACGCGATGCCGGCGTTCATGGTGAACGGGACATAGTAGGTGTCGCTGTCCGTCCCGGATATATTGGCGACGACGATTCCCCGGGTGATAATATCGCTGAATGTCAACGCCGCGCGGAGACCTTTGTTCCAGCGGTACATAAAGCCCATATCAAACCCGGCTCCGGCGATGACCGGGGCGGAAAGGTTGTTCATAAAGTCGTAATCGCCGCCGGCCAGGTCCAGAATGTCCACCCGTTCACTGGCCAGGGCGCGGACAAACGGCTTGATGGTAAGGCCCGCGTCCACCGCGTGGGATTCGGTGTCGAGAATCCTGAACGCAAACCCGATGGGAAGGATCACGTCCGCGTTAACATTGACATCGATATTGGTACCGAGAATGACGGGATTCACAAAAACCCGGTTCCAGAGGCCAAAGCCGAATCCGTCCGCTACCCACGCGAGCGAGAGGGGAAATTCCCGGAGATCAAACCCCAGCGGAACTTTCCCGTGACGCTTTTGCAGAATATCAGTGGCGCTTCCCAGGGCGCTGGTGTTCCCGCCGCTCGTTACCATTTTTCCGATGGGGCCGATAAGGCTGATCGTGCTTTCCGGGCTCAAGAGCGCCGGAGAGATGGCAAAGAAACTCCGCTGTTCCACGCGCATAATCGCCGCGGGGTTCACCAGAAGGCCGAATACATTGTCCGTATACGCCGTATGCGCGCCGCCCATGCCGTTTGCGCGGGCCGTGGGGATGGCGAAGCCGGACATTTCCCGGTCGCCGGCAAAGGCCGCGAACGCGAAAAAGGCTGTCAGGAAAAACAGTGTTACTGCTTTTTTCATGGATTGTTTCCTCCTTTGGTTTAGCGGACGCCGAAGGCGTCTTTGATGCCGCTTGTTATGGGGTTGCCGCTGAATTTACCGCCCGTATCGTCCGCGATAAGGTTAAGATACGCGGCAAGCGCTTTCTCCTCTTTCGTGGCCGCGTCAGTTACCGTAACTTTGCCGCTGCTGGTGTCGACCTGAAGATTAGTAGTAAGGTCGCTCAGGGTAGTATTAGAATTGATACCGGGAATAACGGCCAGGGCGAGCACC
>JAITGJ010000016.1 GCA_031280705.1 Spirochaetaceae bacterium | reverse complement strand
GTGCATGCTGATTTACGCCGCGATAACCGCCGCCGCTTGAGTATGCCCGGTGCCCGGCGGCGTGTCAAGCCCTGCCCAATATCCGCATCCGTGCGGATATTGGGCTTGGGTTTTGCGGCGTTGCCGCAAAACCCAGTACACACGAATGGGGATGGCGGGCAGGGTGTGGCGCGCGGGTTCAGGCGAGCCTTCGGGCGATTGCGTCCACAAACTCCCATGAATCGAGGATTTTTTGCGGGCTCTGCACGGCAAGACGCGCCAGATCGCCGGTCATTTCCCCGGCGGCGATGGCCGCAAGCGAAGCGTCTTCAAGGCGCCGCGCAAAGGCGGAAAGCGCTTCGATGCCGTCCCGTTCTCCCCGGTTAGCGAGCGCCCCCGTCCAGGCAAACAGCAGCGCGGCGGGATTGGTGCTTGTTTTTTCTCCCTTTTGCCAGCGGTAGTAGTGCTGCTGCACCGTGCCGTGCGCGGCTTCGTATTCCACCGCGCCGGAGGGTGAGACCAGTACGCTGGTCATCATGGCGAGGCTTCCCGCGGCGCTGGCGATCATGTCGCTCATAACATCGCCGTCATAATTTTTGCAGGCCCAGAGAAATCCCCCTTCGCTCTTGACGGCACGGGCCACGGCGTCATCGATCAACGTATAAAAATACCCGATTCCGGCGGCGGCGCATTTTTCCGCGAATTCCGTCCGGTACACTTCTTCAAAAATATCCCGGAAACGGCCGTCGTAAATTGTGGAAATGGTATCTTTCGCGGCAAACCAGAGGGGAAGTTTTTCGCTCACCGCATATCTGAAACAGGCGCGGGCAAAACTCCGTATCGAATCATCAAGATTATGCATGCCCTGTACGATCCCGCTGCCTTTCATTTCGGCGACCGTTATTCTGCGCGCTTCACCGCCGCCTGACGGCGTGAACACTAATTCTACCGTTCCCGGTTCCCCGATCGACATTTCGGCGCTTTTGTACACATCGCCGTATGCGTGGCGGCCAATCACGATGGGCTTTTTCCAGGAGGAAATGCCGGGCCGGATCGCGGTGGACGGGATGGGCTTTCTGAATACTGTGCCGTCCAGAATCGCGCGGATGGTTGCGTTGGGGCTGGGGTAAAGCGCGCGGAGGCCGTATTCTTTCATCCGCGCGGCGTTTCCGGTAATGGTGGCGCATTTTACGCCCACGCCAAGGCGCATAATCGCGCGCGCCGCTTCTTCCGTGATCCGGTCCTCCGTTGCGTCGCGGTTCATCAGGGCCAAATCAAAATATTCGGTCTTGAGATCAACCCACGGCACAATCAGTTTTTCTTTTATCAGCGCCCAGAGCACGCGGGTCATTTCATCTCCGTCAATTTCCACCAGGGGTGTTTTCATGCTGATTTTCATCGTTCCTCCATGATAAAGTTGTTTAGCAACTTTGGACTTGTTCTGAAACTTCGCCAGGTTGGCGCAGTTTCTATTATACTTAAAGGAAGGAAGCGCGAAAAGAAGCACGAAGGGGGGAGCGGCGAATGCGGGTCTTCCCGGCGGGGAACGCGGTGATCCGGGCGCGGACAGCTTTTCTTTCACCCGCGTTTTATGATAGCATTCCGGCGGGTTAAACAACCCCAGTACGGATTTTGCTTCCAAAGGAGAGCGGCATGTTTACTGTTACCATAGAGCCCCGTTTCGGCGATGCTGACGGCCTTGGACACATCAACAACATTGTTCTTGCCATGTGGTTTGAGACGGGCAGAAACGGCGTATTCAGAATTTTCAACCCTGTCATGAATCTCGATCCCGCCGCGTGGAATCTTATTTTGGCGCATGCGGATTATGATTATCTGGATCAGATGTTCCTGTACCCGGAGGTGGAAATCCGCACCTGGATCGAAAAAATCGGCGTTACATCATTTACGATTTACCACGAAGCATGGCAGGAGGGGCGGCTCTGCGCGAAGGGGCACGTTGTCGCCGTCCATTACGATTTTGTCAGGCACGAAAGTACGCCCCTGCCGGAAGACAAGCGAAAACTGCTCGCGGAACATCTTCTGCCCGCGACGGACAGACAGTAATCACGGGCGGTATTTAGTGTCCGTCCATAAAGTCGGTTACTTTATGGACGGACCGTGCATTTTCTCGCCCAAAGGCTGCGAAAATGCGGTTTTCAAGGAGGTCTGTCTATAATGTGTCTACATTATAGACAGACTCTATTTAGTGTCCGTCCATAGAGCCGGTTCGTAAACGCCGCCCCGCCGGTCAAGTCAGCAGTACACCCGCCGTTCCCGCCAGGATGATCCAGATCGCCGGGTGGAGCTTGATCTTCCGCGTCAGTAAAAACAGCGCGAGAAAGATGCCGCATTCAGGGAGGCGGATGCGTTCCCGCCATGCCGCCGCCTCCGCATTCCAGAGGCTTCCGCGCAGGGCAAGCAAAAATGCCGCGGAAAGCAGTCCCGCCGCGGCGGGGCGGAGGCCCGTAAACGCCGCCTGTACCGCGCGGTTTTCCCGGAATGCCGCGAACATCCGCGCGATGATCAGAATGATGATGATTGACGGCGCGGCAAGGCCGGCGCCCGCAGCCAGCGCGCCGGGAATTCCCGCGCAGCGGAACCCCGTGTAAATGGCGAGATTTATCCCAATCGCGCCGGGAAGGGACTCTGCCACGGCCAGCATATCGGGGATCATGGCCGGGTCAAGCAGAGGGTGCGTCTCCGCAAAGCGGTAGAGAAAGGGCAGCGTGGCAAGCCCTCCACCCACGGAAAAAAGTCCTATTTTAAAAAATTCCACGGCAAGGAGCAGTATATTCATCACGCGTCTTTGCCGTTACCGGCGCTGCCGGTGTCGCCGTTACCGGGGGCGTCTTTTCTGAAAAGCAGAAAACCCATAAGGCCCGCACCGGTTACCACCCATGCCGGGGAAAGTGAAACCAGTAATGACAGCAAAAACGCCGCGCTGAACAGAATCGCTGTTGCAGGACGGCGAAAGACGCCCTTCAGCATTTTGATAACCGAGTCGAAAATCAGTACGCTCACGGCGGCGCGGATGCCCCGGAATGCCCGCTCGACAAGGGGGAGGTCCGCGAAGTTGGCAATAAAAGCGGCGATCACCGTTACCAAAAGAAGCGACGGGCTGATGAATCCCAGCGTGGCGGTAATGCCCCCGGCTACGCCCCGCCGTTTGCTCCCGATAAAGGTAGCGGTATTTACCGCGATAACGCCGGGCGTTACCTGCCCGATCGTGTAGTAATCCAGCACTTCTTCAAGCGTTATCCAGCCGCGCCGGACAATCAGTTCCCGTTCAATAACCGGCAGAATCGCGTACCCGCCGCCAAAGGTCATAAGGCCCACGCGGAAAAAAACGGCGTACAGTTCCGCGAGTTCCCGTACCGCTTTCATGTGCCTTCCGGGTACACAACCGCGAGGTGCAGTTCTTCAAGCTGTTTGGCGCTTGCTTCCGATGGGCTTGCGTCAAGAAGGTTTTTTGCAAAAGAATCTTTGGGGAATGCGATTACTTCCTTAATGGATGTTTCGCCGGCCATGATCATCACGAGCCGGTCCAGCCCCGGCGCAATGCCCCCGTGGGGCGGCGCGCCATATTTGAAGGCTTCCGTCAAAAAACCGAACTTCGCCTCCGCCTCTTCCGGGGTAATGCCCACAATCGAAAATATCCGTTTTTGGAGCGCGGGATCATGAATACGAATCGAGCCGGACGCCAATTCATAGCCATTGAGCACCAAATCGTACAGATCGCCCTTTACCGCGCCGGGGTCTTCTTCCATGGTATCAAGGTACGCTTCCTGCGGACTTGAAAACATGTGATGCGCCGCTTCCCAGTGTCCGGCTTCGCTGTTGTATTCAAAAAGCGGAAAGTCGATAATCCACGTAAAGGCGAAGCGTTGCGCGGCTTTTTCCCTCGTCCACGCGGCCGCGTCTTCCGTTTCCGTCCCGGATGCGGGCGGCGCGGCGAGTCCCAGGTCCCGGCCCAGTTTTGAGCGCACCGCGCCCAGGGCCGTATTTGCCGTAATGCGGCGCTCATCGGCCACGAGAAGAATCAAATCGCCGGGCACTGCGCCAAGGCCCGCGCAAATCTCCGCCGCGCTGCCGGAGAAAAACCTTCCCACGCCGCCTTCCAGTTCCGGCGCGGCTGCCGTTCCGGCGGCTTTCATCCACGCGAGGCCCTTTGCCCGGAATATCTTCGCGTGGGCTTCAAGCTCTTCGATCTGTTTGCGGGAATACGGCGTTTTCACCAGCGCGGCGGGAACCACAAGCGCCTTGACCGCGCCCCCCGGTATCGTAATTCCCTTTTCGACGGCGGCGCGGCGGGCGGCTTCGCCCGCGGCCAGCGCGGCCCGGAACGCCTCAAACCCGCCCTGTTCCACCCACGGGGAAAAATCCTGGAGCTCAAGGCCGAAGCGCAGATCGGGCTTGTCGCTGCCGTAGCGCTCCATCGCTTCTTCCCAGGTAAGGCGCGTAAACGGCACGGAAAGTTCGACGCCCAGACACGCGCGGAAGATATGCGCGAAAAGCCCTTCCGTCATGGAAAGCACGTCTTCGCGGTTTACAAAGGACATTTCGATGTCGATTTGGGTAAATTCCGGCTGGCGGTCCCCGCGCGCGTCCTCGTCCCGGTAACAGCGGGCGATTTGGAAATACCGGTCAAAGCCCGCCACCATCAGAATCTGCTTGTAAAGCTGCGGCGACTGGGGAAGCGCGTAAAATTTCCCCGGATAGAGCCGAGACGGCACCAGATAGTCCCGCGCGCCTTCGGGCGTAGAACGGATGAAGGACGGCGTTTCAATTTCGTAAAAGCCGTGGGAAGACATCCACGCACGGACGGCGAACGCCGCTTCGTGCCGGAGCCGGATACGGTTTTGCATACCGCTTGAGCGGAGGTCGAGGTACCGGTACCGGAGCCGCAGTTCCTCCCGCGTATCCCCTTCCGCGCTGATTTGGAAGGGCAGGACATCCGCGCGGTTCAAGATAACGATTTTTGACGCGGCCACTTCGATTTCTCCCGTGGGCATGGCGGCGTTCACCATATCGCCGGGCCGTTCCCGCACCGCGCCCTCCACGGCTATGCAGAATTCGTTGCGGAGTTCCGCGCACACCGCGAGCAGCTCCGCATCCGCCGTGTCCGCCGTAACCTGCGTGATGCCGTACCGGTCCCGCAGATTGATGAACGAAATCCCCCCGTGGCCGCGTTTCCGGTGGACCCACCCGTTCAGTACCACGCGCCTGCCCGCGTCGGCCCGCCTGAGTTCTCCGCACGTCGCCGTGCGCCGCATCTGTTCCATGACCGCACTATACCACACCCGGCGGATGAAACAAAGGGCCATGATGCCCTGGCTGGATAGTAAAAAAGGATAAGCGAATGGGGGTCTCCGGCGCCGCAGAGCGCCCCAAAGCAGTGCCGGGCGTCCCAGCGCCGTCACCGCAAAATTTGTTACGAAGCGCCACGCCAGGGACGGCGTGGCGTACTTTCAATTCACAATGAATCCATTGAATTTATGTCAAGCGTAGTACTTCCATCTGAAAACTGTACACCTGATTTCTTTTTGGCACCGGCACCGCCACTGGGGATATACACTACCGTATAGGTTCCATTGGGGTCAAATGTTGGGAAAGTCATTTCAGGAAAAGCCATTTGATTTAAATATGCTTTTCCGTTCATATAATCAGTGGCATTTGTCGAGCTGGTAGCCGCGTATCCTGATGCTAAATCGCCTGTACCATTGACGGCAACCGGAGTAACACGAATTTCCCAGAAAGCATCCGGTGGAGAAGATGCAAAATTAATAACACCAACTTTACCTGGTGGCAGGCTATTGTCATTGCCATTGCCGGTCGTGCCATTATCACATCCAATAACTACTAAACCCAATGTTAGTACTATTGCCAGTATTCCCCGCACATAATTCTTCTTCGCCATTGTTTTCTCCTTCACTTTGGCCGCAAAATTTTTGCGTTATGCGGCATAAATCCATGATTTATGCCGCATAGCTCCCCTCTATGTACCTCGCAGTAACACTGCGTACACACCCGCTGTTGCGCTTTCCCCTTACGGAATAATCGCCGTTAAAATGGGTCCCCAGGGGCCCGCCCCGCCCTTGCCGTTTTCGTAACACAGGCACAGGTAAATGCGGTTCCCGCTCTCTCCGGGAAACGCAAACCGGTGGCTCTTCCGCTGGGTCCAGATGGAGTGCGGCAACTGGTACCCCGCGGCGGGCGCTTCGCTCAAACGGAACAGGTCCTGCGGCGTGGGCGTTCCCGTAAGGCCGTAGTAAATCCGCACGCCCCGGTACGCCCGCTTGTCCTCCGCGCCCATATCGCCCCGCACGCGGATATTCGTAATTTCGATAATGCCGTAGTCCGGAAAATGCACGTCCCCTTCCGCCTCAAGACGCGGGGCGGGTACGTCCGTTTTGGTAGTGTCGCGCGGGGACAGCGAGAGGGAGACCAGTTCCGCGTCCGTAAGCGGCGGCTGGAGGAACCAGCGGTTTTTGATAAACCGCATCTTTGCCACCAGCGCGTCAAAGGCGTCCCGGCACTCTGCGGTATTTACCTGCGTGCGCTCGTTTGATTTTGCCGTCTGGAGCGCGGTTTCCGCCACCGTGGCAAGCGCGGCACATTCCGCAATCTCCGCCGCCGGGACATTCCATCCCGGCCCCTTCTCCGCCAGCACCACACCCCAGTTCTTTGCCATGTGGAGTTGATCGTCCCGCCTACCGGGAAGCCAATTTTCGTGCGCCATAGCGTTCTCCTTTTACGCGGCCCGCGCCGCGCGCTGTTTTATGTTATTTCCGCCCCAAT
>JAITGJ010000232.1 GCA_031280705.1 Spirochaetaceae bacterium | reverse complement strand
TAAATTTATAATTCCTTATGAGATAAGGAATTAGCTTGTTTGGGTTGTTTTACCTATGATTCTGTAATTCCTTGTAGGATAAGGAAATACGTTTTTATATGCGCTGGCCCTGTCCGGCGGCGCCGTACGTATTTACATTACCGCCAATAAACCCTATACTGCATGCGGTACAATCATACAAAGGAACAACCGCTAATGCAAATGACTATGCGCTGGTTCGGAACCGGCTATGACCCAGTTACGCTGCAAAAGATCAGGCAAGTGCCCGGCATAAGCGGCGTTATTACCACGCTGTACGGCGTCCCGCCCGGCGAGGCATGGAAAAAAGAAGAACTCTCCGTCTTGAAAAAGGAGGTTGAGGACGCGGGACTTTCAATCGCGGGCATTGAAAGCGTCGGCGTCCATGATTCGATCAAAACCGCCGGCCCTGACCGGGACCGGTGTATTGAACAGTATATCGCCACGCTTAAAGTCATCGGCGAGGCGGACATTCACCTGGTCTGTTACAACTTTATGGCGGTTTTCGACTGGACCAGATCCGACCTGGCAAAACCCCGGCTCGACGGCTCCACAGTAATGTCCTATGAACAGGACAGCATCGACCGCATTGATCCGGCGCGTATGTCCGACGCGATGAACGCCAAAGCCGGCGGCCACCTCCTGCCCGGCTGGGAGCCGGAGCGGATGGCCCGGATCAAAGAGCTGTTCGAGCTGTACCGGGGGATCGATGAGGAACCCCTTTTTGCCAATCTCCGTTATTTTCTGGAAGCGATCATGCCGGTATGCGAACAGTACGGCATCAGGATGGCGATACATCCCGATGATCCCGCGTGGCCGGTGTTCGGCCTTCCCCGGATTATGACCGGCAAAGAAAAACTGCTGCGGCTTATCCGCATGGTGGACAATCCGCTGAACGGGATAACCCTCTGTACCGGGAGCCTGGGCACGGACCCCGCTAACGACATTCCCGGCATGATTCACGCCCTCAAGGGGAGGATTCACTTTGCCCATGTCCGTAACGTGAGGCACAACGGCTCCCGCGACTTTGAGGAGGCCGCCCATCTTTCCCGTGACGGCTCCCTGGACATGTACCGGATCATGAAGGCCCTTTACGATACCGGTTTTGCTGGTCCTGTCCGTCCGGATCATGGCAGAGCCGTCTGGGGCGAAGTTTCCATGCCCGGCTACGGCCTGTACGACCGCGCCATGGGGATCAGTTACCTGAACGGCCTGCTGGAAGCGATAGAGAAATCGGCGGGAACTTGCAGGGCGCGGCGGGAAATGACCGAAACGTCGTCTTGAAACAAAAAAAAATCGGCGCCATAATAGTAGAATGAAAAAGCGCGTTTTTGTACTGGGTTTTTGTTTAACCGGTTTTTCACTTTTTGCGCAGACAACGCAGCTTGCGCCGGGGGCGCAGGGGCAGTTAGCGGCTCTGCTCAATAAATCGGCAATGGTGAAGCCCGCGGCGGCCGCGCCTCTGGGGAAAAACTGGTTCAGGCTGGAAACAGACGCCCATGTTTTTACTGACGAGGTAAGCGTTGCGCAGGTTGCCGCTGTTCTTCTGGATCGGGAACATCAGGACACGATTTATAACGGGAAAAAAAGCCGCCTGACTGCCAAAGTTGTCAGCGTTGACGCGGACGGGGCGATCATGGATTTTGTTTCGGTTTCCGTAGGTCCCCTGAATATCCAAATCAAAACGCCCTACCGGGCGCGAGTACAGACGGCGGCTCATACGGATACAAAAATTGCACTGGAAGTCCGGCAGCTTCCGGCAGACAGCGCTTCCAACGACGATATCAAAAACCTGTTTGCCACGCGGTACGCCGAATCGGTTGCCATTAACGGCAAAATATACACCTACATCAGGATTTACACGATAGACGAAATAAACGCGAGCATCCTGCCCGGCGCAAAAAACACGCTGGAAAAAAGTTCCGCCCCGGTGAACGAAGAAACATTGCGGCTGATAATAGCGGCGGCAAAGACCAGATAAGTGGCTGCCACCCCGGCGCCGCAAAACAATTCCATAAATAATTCCTGATTTTTAATGCCAATACCGGTAAAAAGACTATTCCCATAATACATTAAAAACAGGCGGAGGAAATGCCGCCATTGCGGTCTTGCATGAGACTCACATGCAATTTGAACGAGAGAGGTGTATTATGATTAAAAAAATTATTGCCGCGGGCATGGTACTGCTGGCAGGTTTTCTTTCAACCGGATGTCCCACCGAGGCGGATTCAAGATCAACCAAAGAGATAACCGTTACCGGCATACCCGCTTCGGTTACTTTGATTATTGTGGAAGCGGGCGGTTCCGAAGGAGCCGCGGTTCTGGGCGGAAATCTCAATACCGATCCAAACGGATACAAGATTGAATGGACGGCGATAGAAAACGGAGAAGCGTCTGTTGACCTGTATTCAGAGCCGGAAATGACGGCTTATTTGCTTGCCGCCCGCAAGGGAAGTGCCCTGCCGCCGGCGCCCGAAAAAAAAGAAATAAGCGGCTCAGGTTCGATACTCATTACCTATGCGGATAACACCACCGGCGGGAATCTCTCAAAACAAAAAGTCTGGGGATCAAACAGCGCCATTAAATTTACCAGCGACCTGACTATCAGGTGGCTGGACGGCACTGACATAAAACCGTAAAGCCGTCTGGTCAAGCCCGCGCCGTCCGCTTCCACGCGCGTACTTCGCGCCGGAAGGAAACGGACGGCCACGCGGTGTGTGCTTCACCGGCGGCACAGTCAGCGCGAGAGATACTCCCTGATGATTGACCCCAGGGCGTTTTCACCGGTTTTAACGATGGCCTTTTCCCGCTCGTAGCTTGCGGCCGAGTCCGACGCATGGGCGGTGTTGACCATTACGTTGCTGCCGAATTCCCGGCGCACCGTGCCCTCCGGCGC
>JAITGJ010000171.1 GCA_031280705.1 Spirochaetaceae bacterium | reverse complement strand
CCCCCGTATGCCCCGGCCGGCCTCCCCCGCTTCCGGGATTTTCCCCCGCGGGGGGGCGGGGTGGGCCGGGGCGTTTTCCCCCCCCCCCCCCCCCCGGCCGGGCCGGAACGCCCCGGTTGCGCTCTATACAAAGTGTTCAAAAAAAGATATACCTAACCGGTAGATAAACGTAATGGCTGCCCTTTTTTCAGGGCTTTGGAAGCGGTATGGAATTTAGCGAACTTGAGCTGCACGGCGATTTGGCGCGGGGAATTGCCGAGGCGGGGTATGTTACCTGTATGCCCGTGCAGGAAGAGGTGCTGAAAAACGCCTTTGGCGGGCAGGACCTGTACGTGCAGTCCCAGACGGGCACGGGAAAGACGGCCGCGTTTTTGGTGGTGATTTTTCAGCGGCTTTTGGCGGAAAGCGCCCTTTCGGGAAAGAAGGCGCTTATTATGGCTCCCACGCGGGAACTCGCGGTTCAGATTGAGGAAGAGGCGCGGCTCCTTGCCAAATATCTTCCTTTCAAGATCGGCAGTTTTTACGGCGGCGTGGGCTATGGGGAGCAGCACCGGCTCCTCAAGGAAAACGCGCAAATACTGGTGGGAACGCCGGGGCGCGTGCTCGATCTCAACGGATCGGGCGTCATGAACCTGATGGACATCGCCTTCCTCATCCTTGATGAGGCGGACCGGATGTTCGACATGGGCTTTTATCCCGATTTACGCAAGCTGATCAAGGTGGTGCCCCCCGCGGACCGCCGCCAGACCATGCTCTTCAGCGCGACGCTTAACGCGTGGGTAAAGAACCTCGCCTGGGAATACACCAAAAATCCATTTGAGATAGAAATTGAACCCGAAACCGTTACGGTGGAAGAAATTGAGCAGAAACTCTACCACGTGCCGAGCGAGGATAAATTTTCCCTGCTTCTGGGAATTTTCACGCGGGAACAGCCGGAAAGCGCGATTGTATTTTGCAACACCAAACGCTACGCGGAAATTATCGCGCGGCGCCTTAAAATAAACGGCTACGAGTGCGAATTTATTATGGGGGATCTCCCCCAGTCAAAGCGCCTCAAGGTTATCGAAGATGTAAAGGCCGGAAAGATCCGCTACCTGGTCGCTACGGACGTGGCCGCGCGCGGGCTTGATATTGAGAGCCTTGCCATGGTGGTCAATTACGATCTGCCCGTGGAGGCGGAAAATTATGTGCACCGTATCGGGCGGACGGCCCGCGCGGGAAAAACCGGCAAGGCGGTTACCCTGGTTACCGATCAGGATGTGTACGAACTTCCCGCCATTGAACGCTATATCGGGAAAAGTATCCCTTCGGAAATCGCCGCGCCGGAACTGTACGCCGAAGATAAAAGTTCCGGTATGCGCATCGAGACCGAATTTTATGTGGACCGTCCCGGCAGGGAGCGTCCTGGCCGTGACCGTCCGGGCCGTGACCGTCCTGACCGGGGCCGTTTCGGCAGGGACCGGTCTGACAGGAACCGGACCGGCAGGGACCGGCCGGGTAGAAACCGGCCTGATAGGGACCGGCCCGAGAGGGACCGGCCCGAGAGGGACGATGCCGCCCGGGGAAACCGTTCCCCCGGTGCGCCGGGCGGGCGCGGGGAACCGGACCGGACCGGCGTGAACCGCGCCGGCGCGGGAGGCGGAAGGGCGGAACGCGGGAACGGCGGACGGGAACGCCCCGCCGGAAACGGCGCGGCGCGGCGCGGCGAAAATGCCGGGCGGCGTGCGGAAGGCGCCGGTAACCGGAACAACCGGGAAAAAAACGGCGAGTCCGCGCAAAAACTTTCCGCCCTTTCCTTCCGGGAGCGGATGGATTATTACCGCGAAAAATATAACGCCGCGGAGACAGTTCCCGCCCCCGATGACCGGGCCGGAAGCAGGGGCAGGGCCGCGCCGGAGGTCCCCGCGGGAAACCCCGGCGCGGGAAAGGCGGAAAACGCCCCGCCGGAAAAAAGCGGGAAAAAGGGCTTTTTCGCGCGGATTTTTGGTTTTTTGGGGAAATAACCCCTGCCCAAACCGGTTTTGCCCGTACAGGGCGCGTCAGGCCGGTTACCGGACAAATCCATGCCATGGACCTTTCGGCCTGAGAGAGAGGAATATAATTGATCACCGTAAGTGATGTGAGCCTTGCCTTTGGCGGGCGTGTCCTTTTTAAGGACGTTAATCTTAAATTTACCCCCGGTAACTGCTACGGCATCATCGGCGCAAACGGCGCGGGGAAATCGACCTTTCTCCGTATCCTTTCCGGGACGGCGGAGCACGACCGGGGCGAAATCAGCGTGAGCCAGGGCGAACGGATCGCCATGCTTGCCCAGGACCACTTTGCCTTTGAGGAATTGCAGGTTCTTGAAACCGTGATCATGGGCTACCCGCTTATCCACCGGCTCAGAAAAGAGCGCGAGGAAATCTACGCGAAAGAGGATTTTACCGAAGCGGACGGGATGCGGGCCAGCGAACTTGAGGCGGATTTCGCGGAACACGGCGGCTGGGAGGCGGAAGCCCAGGCGGGCCAACTGCTTTCAGGACTTGGCCTTGACGAGGACGACCACGGAAAAACCATGGCGGAACTGGATGAATCGAAAAAGGTGCGGGTGCTCCTTGCGCAGGCCCTGTTCGGAAACCCTGACATTCTGCTGCTTGACGAGCCGACCAACGGGCTGGACCTTGAGTCTATCGCCTGGCTTGAGGAATTCCTGATCGATTTTCCCAATACGGTAATTGTCGTATCCCACGACCGGCATTTTCTGAACGCTGTCTGCACCCATGTCTGCGACATTGATTTCGGCAGGATAACCCTGTATGCGGGGAATTACGATTTCTGGTATCAGATGAGCCAGATGCTCCAGCGGCAGGCGAAAGAACAGCAGAGAAAAAACGAAGAAAAAGCGAAAGAACTGCGCGAATTTATTCAGCGCTTTGCCAGCAACGCGTCGAAAAGCCGCCAGGCCACGAGCCGGAAAAAAGTGCTTGAAAAACTCGATCTTGACGGCATTGTTCCCACGAGCAGAAAATTTCCCTATGTGGGTTTCAGGCCGGACCGCGAAATCGGGAACAATGTGCTCCGGGTAGAAAAACTGTGTTTTACATTTGAGGGAACAGAATTACTGCGTAATTTTTCGCTTGTGGTAAACCGTTCCGACAAAATTGCCTTTGTGGGGCAGGAACACGCCGCGAAAAGCGCCCTCTTCGGCATTATCGCCGGGGGAACCGCCCCGTCTTCGGGGGATTATTACTGGGGTCAGACAACGCGCCTTTCATGGTTTCCCCGGGAAAACAGCGCCTTCTTTGATTCCGGCCTTCCCCTGGTCGAGTGGCTGCGGCAGTATTCTCCCGATCAGGACGAAACATACGTGCGGAGTTTTCTGGGCCGGATGCTCTTTTCGGGCGACGAGGCGCTCAAACCCGTTAATGTGCTTTCGGGCGGGGAAAAAGTGCGCTGCCTCCTTGCCAAAATGATGCTTGAGGGCGCGAACGTCCTTGTTTTTGACGAGCCCACCAATCATCTGGACCTTGAAGCGATTACGGCGCTTAATGACGGCCTTATCGCGTTTCCGGGCGTGATACTGTTCACTTCCCACGATCAACAGTTTGTCAATTCCGCTGCGAACCGGATTGTGGAAATACTGCCGCCGTCTTCCGTTCCGGAAAACGCCGTTATCGACCGGGTGATGCCGTTTGACGATTACCTCAAAGACGAAACGGTACGCGCCCTCCGCGCGGAAGCCTACCGGGGCGCGGCGCGCCTCAGTATGTAACGCTTCCTGCCCGGTTTTTCCCGTCCGCCGTCTTCTGCTTCCCCGGTGGCCGCGCCGCGCGGTCCGGCCCGGCGCGGCCGCTTTAGCCCGGCGGCCCGCCGAGCGGGCGTCCGCCGAGGA
>JAITGJ010000167.1 GCA_031280705.1 Spirochaetaceae bacterium | reverse complement strand
CGGTATGGGAAGTCTGGAGGGCGAATGGACCGGTTCAATGGGGCTGATGCTTGGCGGGTTTGTAGGAAAAAAGATGGGGCCCGGTACTGTATTTGCCGATCTCCGGTAGGGTTTTGATTTTTCGGATACGAAATTTGACTATGCCGGCACAGAAATGAAGGCGCTGAAAAAAAGTTCGTTTCAATTAAGCGCGGGTTATTCATTCGCATTCTAGCCCGGCAGGGCGCCGCATACGCCATTACGGTGGGCCGCTGACCGTAAACGCGCGGCCTCCGGTATTTGGCCGCAAAGCGGCCAAATACCGGAGCGGATAGCCCGGTAACGCAAAAGGCGCCTGGCGCCTTTTGTTGGGGGTCAGGCGCCTTTGCGTTTTTCCTCCAGAAAGCCGCGCCGGGTACTGAGCGGGGCGCGGCGGCGCAGCCCCACAGAGCGGCGTTGCGGAACAGAGCACCCCGTGGGCCGTTGCGGGGAAAGCCCGCGGCGGGGTATCATACGGGCCGTGAAAACAACCGGAAAGCACAGAGACGAGGCGGAACGCCGCGCGGTTTCCCGGACAGACGGCGCGGGCAAGCAGACCGGACCGTCCCGCGTCCGCTGTCCGTGGTGCCTGGGCGACCAGGTCTATATGGATTACCACGACCGGGAGTGGGGACGGCCCGTCAAAGACGGCCGGAAACTTTTTGAGTTTCTCGTGCTGGAAGGCGCCCAGGCGGGCCTTTCGTGGATTACCATTCTCCGCCGCCGGGAAGGTTACCGCGCCGCCTTTGACGGCTTCGACCCGGAAAAAATGGCGCGCTACGGCGAAAGGGACATCGCGCGTCTCCTCAAAGACGAACGCATCATACGCAACCGCCTAAAAATTATTTCGGCAATTAGCAACGCCCGGGCCTTCCTCCGTTTTGAAGCGGGTCCCATTCCCTTTTCCCGCTGGCTCTGGAGCCAGACCGGCGGTAAACCCGTTGTAAACCGCTTCAAAACGCCTGCGGAACTTCCCGCCGCAACGCCCCTTGCCGAACGTATTTCAAAAGACCTCAAAAAAAGCGGCTTTACGTTTGTGGGGCCCGTCATCGTTTATTCCCTGCTGCAGGCTACGGGACTGGTAAATGATCACTTGACGGATTGTTTTTGCCACCCGGACAACCGGAAAAAAGCCTGAAAAAAAGCGTCCGGCGCGGGAGCAAAAAAAAGAGCCTGACCACTTTTCAAGTGGTCAGGCGCCTTACCGGTACGGGGGCAAACCGGCGCAAAGGCCGGCTCACCGCCGCGTAAAACCTCAAGGTTAACCTTTCGGTCTCCCGCGCTCTCCTTTTTACTGCAAGAGCTGGAGTACGGCCTGGCCCCGCTGGTTTGCCTGGGCCAGCATCGCGGTTCCGCTCTGGCTTAAGATCTGGTTTTTGGTATATCCAACCGTTTCGTTCGCCATATCGGTATCGCGGATGCGGGACTCAGAAGCCTGCAGATTTTCTGCGCCAACATCGAGGCCGCGGATCGCGTGTTCCAGACGGTTTTGGTAGGCGCCAAGATCAGCTCTCTGTTTGTTGATCTTTTTGATCGCCTCGTCAAGGGTTCCAATGGCACGGTTGGCGCTTTCCGGATCGGCAAGCGTAAGAATCGTTTCGTCACCAACATTGCGGACCCCGAGGCCCTTTGCAGTCATGGTGCCGATAAATACCTGTTCGCGCTGGTCCATGTTGGCGCCGATATGGAGCCACATGGAAGCGGTAACCACATTTTCCCCGATGGGGCGGCCGAACCGGCCGGTCAGCATATTCATCCCGTTGAACTGGGCGTGGGAAGCAATCCGGTCAATTTCGTCGATTAACGCCGAAACTTCGATCTGGATGTACAACCGGTCTTCCGAGGTGTAAATACCGTTGGAGGACTGAACCGCCAGTTCGCGGATGCGCTGGATAATGTCTTCGGATTCCTGGAGATAACCTTCAGCGGTCTGAATGAATGAAATGCCATTCTGGGCGTTGGTAGACGCCTGGTTCAAACCCCTGATCTGGCTCCGCATTTTTTCGGAAACGGCAAGTCCCGAAGCATCATCGCCGGCGCGGTTGATGCGCAGTCCGCTTGACAGTTTTTCCATGTTTTTGTCCAGGAAGGTCTGGGTAACCTTGAGGGACCTGTCGGCAAACATCGCGCTTAAGTTGTGATTGATAATCATACTACACTCCTTGGGCTTTTTCGGCTTCAATCCGTGTTCTACGGTTTTCGTCGCCGCGGCATCCGTGCCTTGTGTGGAATTTCACGGTTCCGTGAAGCTCCGGTAAAAAATCGTGCCTGATAAATCAGCCTGGCTGATTTACCGGAACCCCTCGACCCGCCCGTTTCCGGAAGTAGAGGGGGGACTCCCGGCAAAGCCGGTCGTTCCTCACTGGGTTCCGCCGCGGCGGTCCAACGGACTCGCGGTCTCGCCCAGGTTCACTATTAATATCGGAGCGGGAAAATTTCCCTTTAGCTTTTTTATGAGTTTTTTTCGATTGCCGCTGGTTAAAAAGGTCAGATTTTGGAACAGTCCCGGTTGATTGTGAAAAAACATGTGCGGGCGGCTGCCCGGCGGCGTTTCCCGCGCGAACCGCCGCCGCGGCGGCCCTATGCGCAGCCCCGCGCGCGCCGGGCCGCGCCGGCAAGGGCCTCGCGGCAGTGACTGCACCCAAGGACATGGACATGGGAACGGCCCGGACGGTCAAAGATACGGGCTACAAGGACCTCGTCCACGAGAAGGGCGGCGCCGCAGACCGGACACTTCCGGTCCCGGGAACCGTCCAGACAAAAGACGCAGCCGGATATGTGCATCAGCCGCCCCTGACCGGGAATACCCGGCCAGGCCGCGGATTTGACCCGCTCCCCCGCCCCCAGTTTGGCGGCGCAGACCGGACATACTTTGGGGTCGCCGGGGCGGCCCGTTTCCACCGCCGGGGAACGGCCCGCTTTCCCGCGCTTTTTTTCCTGCCGCGCGCGGCCCCGGAGAAAAAACAGGGTATAACTGAACCAGATCAGCATCACCCCAATAATGGTAAAAACCAGGAATTGAAATACATCCCTCATACTTTATATACTCGCTCAGTGGGAATTCTCTATATTATCGGTACGCCCATCGGAAATCTTGGGGATATAACGTACCGGGCCGTGGAAATACTTAAAACCGTGGACCTGGTGGCCTGCGAGGACACCCGCCGGACGCTCAAACTCCTTTCCCACCTGGGGATTTCCGTCAGTCTGCTTTCCTGCCGCGCGCAAAACGAGGCGGCCGCCGCGTCCCGGGTGATTGCCGCGCTCCGGGACGGCAAAACCGCCGCCTATGTAAGCGACGCCGGAACCCCCGCCTTGAGCGATCCGGGCGCGGATCTGGTGCGGCGGATAGTCGCGGCGGGCCACGAGGCAATTCCCATACCGGGCGTATCGGCCTTCGCGGCTCTGGTGAGCGTCGCCGCCGGGGGGGACCGGAGCGTTCTTTTTGAGGGGTTTTTGTCTCCCCGGCCGGGCCGCCGCCGCGCACGGCTCAGGGCGCTGCTCGCGGGGGAAGCGGCGTTCGTGGTGTACGAATCGCCGTTTCGCGTACTCAAGCTCCTTGAAGATATCGCCGAAGTTGATAATGAGCGGTATGTTTGTGTGGGGAGAGAAATGACGAAGGTCCATGAGGAATACCTTAGGGGCCCGGCAGCGGAGGTTCAGGCATTTTTGGCGAAAAAAGAGGTCCAAAAAGGTGAATTTTCGGTGTATGTATCTGGCACGAAATGAAATTACCGTGTAAACTATTATCAGGTTTAAGCCGATAATAAGGGGTAGAAGGATATGAGCATGACCATCGACAGGATAGGTTCACCGGAACCCATTCAGAGCGGCAAACGGCCGGGGCAGACGGGCCGCTCCGCTCCGGTAGAACGCTCCGATACCATAGACCTTTCCTCGGAAGCAGTGGAGCGGAGTGAGTTTCAGCGCCTCATGGAACTGGTCGCCGCCGCGCCTCTCCAGCGGGAAGACCGGATCGCGGAACTGCGGGAGAAAATTAACGATCCTTCCTACATCAATGAGCGTATCGGCGCTACGGCGGACAGAATAATGGACGTCTTCGGGTTATAGAAAACCTGAGCGACAAAAAGAAGCGGAGCCCGGGTGGATGCCTGAGTTCCGCTTTTTTTATGCAATACGGGGATAGCCGCCGCATGGATGGGCGGTTATGGCTATGGAGAGGAAATTGACCTTCAAAGTTGATCCTGAAATGATCCAGGGAACCGGTATTCTGGGCCGGCTTGGCGTATTTGCCGCCGGGATCGGAAAGCGGGCGCTCGTTTTTTCCGGGGAAGGTCTGGTAGAGGCGGCCTCCGCGGCGCGGGTCTCTTCACTGCTTGAGGACGCCGGGGTGGACGTGATCAGCTCTGACGCCGCGCCCATCCTTGCCGCCGCCGATACCGCCGAAATTGCCGG
>JAITGJ010000220.1 GCA_031280705.1 Spirochaetaceae bacterium | reverse complement strand
TTGCTATACTACCCCAAGAGCCTCCCGGAGTGCCGGAGGGATACTATCAAACGTTAAGGAGTGAACTTATGAAGAGAAAAATTGTCGCCGGACTGGCCGCCGCCTTCATGATCTGTGCCGCGGGAACCAATCTTGCCGCGAAAGGTTCCCGGGATAACGGCTACCAGATCGCCACGGACAGCACCTTCGCCCCCTTTGAATTCCAGGACGAGAACGGCGCTTATGTGGGGATCGATGTGGAACTCCTCGCCGCCATCGCCGAAGATCAGGGATTCCGGTATACCCTCAATCCCCTGGGCTTCAGCGCCGCCGTGGCCGCCCTTGAGTCAAGCCAGGCCGACGGGGTTATCGCCGGCATGAGCATTACCGCCGAACGACAGCTTAAGTATGATTTTTCCGCGCCTTACTATGATTCGGGCGTTGTGATGGCGATTCGCGCCGACAATACCCAGATAAAGAGCTATGCCGACCTGCGGGGAAGGCGCGTCGCGGTGAAAACCGGGACGGAGGGCGCGACATTTGCCGAAGGCATCCGGGAGCAGTACGGCTTTACGCTGGTTTATTTTGACGAGTCTCCCTTTATGTACGCCGAAGTGGCGTCGGGCAATTCCGCCGCCTGTTTTGAGGATTTCCCCGTCATGGGATACGGCATTTCCCGGGGAAACGGGCTCAAAATCGTAACGCCCATGGAGCGGGGCTCTTCCTACGGGTTCGCGGTGCTCAAGGGCAAAAACGGGGACCTTTTGAGGATGTTCAATGCGGGCCTTGCAAATCTCCGTGCGAGCGGCAGATACCAGGCAATTTTGGACAAGTATATTTCCACTAATTAGAGTTTGTCTATAATGTGGACACATTATAGACAAACTTCCTTAATTAACCTGGCTGCAGGCGGCGGTTGAACCGGAGCTTGTTCGCCGCCGCCGGTTCCGGCCTGTTTGGCAAGGGCGGCGGCGCGGTTTCCGGGCGCATCAGGGCGCATCCATCACGCGCGCGCGAAAAGCGGCGCGGCCGGATAAGGGCGTTATGCGCCGCCCCATTTTCCCTGTAATTTATGTGCCTTGACCGGGGCGGCGCGGCTCTTCCCGCTTTCGGCATACGGAGGACGTATGGATTTGATTCAGGTGATGCGGGAAGTTTTCCCGCTGCTGGTGCGGGGCATGATCGTTACGGTCGAAACGACCGTGGCGGCGCTTGTCATCGCGGTAATACTGGGGCTTTTCACCTGTCTTGCCGGGCTTTCCCGGATCCTCCCCCTGCGTCTGTGCGCGCGGTTTTATATCTGGGCCGTCCGGGGAACGCCGCTCCTTGTGCAGACTTTTTTTGTGTACTTCGGCATTCCCCAGTTGGTTCAGTCATTCGGCGCGGATTTCCGCCTTTCGCCCATGGCCGCGGGGATCATCACCTTGAGCCTTAACGCCGCGGCCTATATCGCGGAAATTTTCCGGGGCGGCATTCAGGCCATCGACTACGGCCAGATGGAGGCCGCCCGGAGCCTCGGCCTTTCCCATAACCGCGCCATGTTCCGGATCATTTTGCCCCAGGCGGTGCGGGTGTCCATTCCCGCGATGGTGAACCAGTTTATCATCAGCCTGAAAGACACATCAATCGTGTCGGTGATCAGCCTCGCGGAAATTGTGTACGAGGCGAAAATTTACATTGGACGCACCATGCAGTCTTTCGCGACCTGGACGATTGTGGGATTGGTGTACCTCGTCATTATTACGGTGCTGTCGTATATTTCGCGGCATGTTGAAAAGAGGCTCGATTATGGAAGCAAAGGTCCGCGTTAGGAATCTCCACAAATCATTTCATTCCCTCAAGGTGCTCAAAGGCATCGACCTTGACGCCGATGAAGGCGATGTGATCTCGATTATCGGGCCGTCCGGCTCGGGCAAATCAACGCTGCTGCGCTGTATCAATCTGCTTGAAAAGCCCGATGAAGGCAGCGTTATTGTTGATGGATACGAATTAACGTCAAAGCAGGTAAACATTAACCGGGTGCGCCGCAATATCGGCATGGTGTTTCAGCAGTTCAATCTTTTCCCTCACATGACCGCCAAAAAAAATGTCATGTTCGCGCCGGTGGAGCTTGGCGTTATGCACAAAAAGGAGGCCGAAGAAAAAGCGCGGGAACTCCTCGCGCGGGTGGGGCTTGCGGACAAGGCGTCTTCCTATCCGTGGCAGCTTTCCGGCGGGCAGAAACAGCGCGTCGCCATCGCCCGCTCCCTCGCCATGAACCCGGACATCATGCTTTTTGACGAACCGACAAGCGCGCTCGATCCGGAAATGATCGGCGAGGTGCTCCAGGTGATCAAGGAACTTGCCAGGGGCGGTATGACGATGCTTATTGTTACCCACGAAATGCACTTTGCCCGTGAAATTTCCGGCCGGGTGATCTTTATGGAAGACGGTCTTGTCCTTGAATCCGGCAGTCCCGCCGTCGTGTTTCAGAGCCCGCGGGAAGAGCGGACGCGGCGCTTTCTTAATCTTGTGGCCCAGGCGGATTAGGTTTCGTTCCGGGGCATGATAATCCGTTCCGCTCCCTTGCGCTTTACCCCCCTACTTCTGTATAGTAGTATTATGGATGTGGGAGAACGGCTTGCCATTTTGGCCGGAGCGGCAAAGTACGACGCTTCCTGTGCGTCTTCGGGAAGCGGAACGGCAGCCCGCACGGGCGGACGGAGCGCGGCCACGTTCGGGACGGCGGTCCCCGAGGGGGTATGCCATAGCTGGACCGGAGACGGGCGCTGCGTCAGCCTTCTCAAGGTGCTTTACTCCAATGTGTGCCGTTACGACTGCGCCTACTGTGTCAACCGCGCCTCCGCCGATACGGTGCGTACCAGTTTTACGGCGGACGAATTGGTACGCCTCACCGGTGAATTTTACCGGCGCAATTATATTGAGGGACTTTTTCTCTCATCGGGGATTTTCGCGGACGCGGATATCGTTATGGAAAAACTTATCGAAACCGCGCGGAAACTGCGCAAGGAGGCGGGTTTTGGCGGCTATATCCATCTCAAGATCATTCCCGGCGCGGGAGAGGACCGTATCCGGGAGGCGGGCCGCTGGGCGGACCGGCTTTCGGCCAATATCGAACTTCCTACGGACGCGAGCCTCCGCCGTCTCGCGCCGCAGAAATCAGGGAGAAACATTCTCGGCATTATGGGCGCGGTTTCCGTTCAGGCGGCGGAAAACAGCGCGGATCGCCTGGCGTTGAGCCGGACGCGCCCCACCAAAACCGCGCCGGTTTTTGCCCCTGCCGGGCAGAGTACGCAGATTATCGTGGGCGCTTCCGGGGAAACGGACCGGCAGATTATCACCCTGTCCGGGGCGCTGTACCGGAAATTCGGCCTGCGCCGGGTGTATTATTCGGCGTTTACTCCCCCGCGCGGCGGAGCAAACGATTCCCGGCTCCCGGAAATCGCCGGCCCGCCCATCGTGCGGGAACACCGGCTCTATCAGGCCGACTGGCTGCTTCGCTTTTATCATTTTTCCCCCGATGAAATTCTCGATGAGGCGGCTCCACAGCTCGATACGCGCCTGGACCCGAAAACAGCCTGGGCGCTGAAACACCCGGAACGGTTCCCCCTGGAGGTGAACCGGGCGGATTACGAGGAACTGCTCAGAATTCCGGGCGTGGGGGCCACGTCCGCCCGGCGAATCGTCGAGGCGCGCCGTTCCCGCGCCCTCGGCATGGACGCGCTCAGGCGTCTTGGGGTGGTGATGAAGCGGGCGAAGTATTTTATGACTGCGGGCGGGACCGCGCTTGAGCGGCTGGACGATGTCGCGCGGGTGCGCCGCGTACTGGCGGACGAAGACGGAGCGGGGCTCCAGTTACCGCTTTTTGATTTTTAGGAGGAACAAGGCTTATGGACACGGTTTGTTTTGGCGCGGCGGAACTGAGGGAGCGGCGGCGGCGGTTTACGCGCGCCATGGAGGAACGCTTTCCCGGCTGGGGCACGGCTTTTTTTATCGACGCCGTTAATCAGTACTATTTTACCGGTACCATGCAGGACGGCATCCTGCTGGTGATAAATGACGCCGCCTGTCCCGGCGGGAGCCGTCTCCTGTACGGCGTCAGGCGGAGTTTTGCCCGCGCGGAACTGGAGTCGCCGCTGTTCACGGCGGAAAACGCCGCCCTGCACGAAACGCTGATTCCCATCACTTCCTACCGGGACCTTGTGGAAAAAACCGGCGATCCGGGAAGGGTTTATATTGAAGGCGACACGATGCCGGTGTCCGTTCTGGAACGGCTCAAAAAGTATTTTCCCGTTCCGTTTGCCGCGCCCGCCTTTCTTGACGCCGTTATCCGTACCGTGCGGAGCGTCAAGTCCCCGGGAGAAATTGAACTGATCAAACAATCGGGCGCGGCTCATCGCGTCCTGCTTGAAGAACGGGCGCCCGCGCTGCTGTACGAGGGCATAAGCGAGGCCGTTTTTATGGGACGCTTGAGCGCGGAAATGTACCGGATGGGGTATCAGGGGCTTGCGCGTTTTCACCAGACGCAGACGGATATTGCCATCGGCCAGATCGGGTTTGGAACCAACGCGCTGTACCCCGCGCGTTTTGACGGTCCCGGCGGCTCAAAGGGGGCCGGTCCGTTTTCGCCCCACGGCGCGGACCACGAACGGCTGCTCAAAAAAGGAGACGCCGTGTTTGTGGATTTGAGTTTCGGCATCGGCGGTTACCATACGGATAAAACGCAGGTGTATTTTTTCGGAGCGGAACCGCCTTTGGAATTCAAAAAAGCGCACCAATTCTGCGTTGACGCGGCAAACCGCCTTGCCGAACGGCTTCGGCCCGGGGAAATTCCCGCCGTCATATACCGGGATATGATGGCGTCGTTAAGCGGCGCGGAAGCGGAAAATTTTATGGGGGTGGATAACCGCCACCGGGTTAAATTTCTTGGGCATGGAACCGGCCTCAATATTGATGAATTTCCTGTCATTGCGGAGGGGTTCGGCGCGCCCCTGGAAGAAAATATGACGATTGCCCTTGAGCCGAAAAAAGGCGTCGCGGGCGTGGGGCTTGCGGGTGTTGAGGACACCTATATCGTAACGCCCGGCGGCGGCCTCTGCGTTACCGGCGGCGCGCGGGACATTATACGCGTTTAGGAGCCGGTATGGAACAAAACGGCTTTGCCTCTCTCGTCTCCCTTTTCGCGGCGCTGGAAGAGACACCGGGCGAAGGACGGCCGCCTCCGCCCCTAAACGGGCCGCCGCTTCCGGGCGGAATTCCGCCGCGTGTTTTTTCCCGCGCCGCGCCTCCCTCCCGCGCCGCCCAGCAGGGAGATCTTTTTGCCCCCGGTGAAGGCGCGGCCCGCGCGGAAACGGTATTGCCGCGCTCCCGTGATTCCGGCATTCCGGGACCCGAAGGATTCGGCCCCGCGGCGGCGGCCCTTTTTGCCCGTTCCCCCGCCGTTTGGGACACGGTGATACTCGCCTGGATGAGCGAACGCGTCAACGAAAACGCCCTGATCCGCTTTGCCTCCCGTGCGGTCTTTCCGGACGGCGGCGGGGAAGCGGAATTGGTGCGCGGCGCGGCGTATAAAGTGAGCCGTGAACTGCACCGCGTAAAGGGTTTTCTGCGCTTTGCGCCGGACCGGCACGGAATTTATACCGCCCGCTGCGCCCCGGATTATTTTGTGCTTCCCGCCCTCGCCGCCCATTTTACCGCGCGCTTTGGGGAAACTCCCTGGGCGATCCATGATGAAAAACGCCGGCTCGTACTCGCGCGTTTTCCCGGCGCGGAAGGCCGCCTGGCGGACGCCTGCCTGATGAACGAGGCGGAATACCGCGCCCGCATCCGGGGGGCGGGAGACGCCGCCGGAGCGGGGGAGACCGGGGCGGATCGTCCGGCGGAAACGGAAAATAGCGCGGAAGACCTTTGGAGGATATATCACCATTCGGCGTCAAACGGGGACCGCCTGAATCCCGCCCTCCAGAAGCGGTTTATGCCGGCCCGTTACCGCTCCTGCCTTCCCGAATGCTTCCCCGCCGGGGTTCCGGTTCCGGACCACCCGGATGCGGGGGACGGAAAGGAATAGCGTGTCTCCGGCAAAACGGAAGCCGGCGGGGGGAGGAGGATTATCCCGCGGATTGTTTTTTTTCGTGATCTTCCAGCACGGTTTTTATTCGTTCCATTAATTCTGTTTCATTGAACGGCTTGGTAATATAATCGGCGGCGCCCATCGCGCGTCCCCGTTTTTCTTCATCGGTTCCCTGTAATGACGTCAGGAATACGACCGGAACATTCCGCAAAAGACTGATGGCCCGTATCCGGTTAAACATTTCCCAGCCGTCCATGCGGGGCATCAGGATATCCAGTACAATCAGGCCGGGAACAAGTCCCCGGTATAAATAGCCAAGCGCTTCTTCACTCGATTTGATGGCGATAACGTCATATTTTTTTTTCAGCATGGTTTCAATAAATGAAAGCTGAATTTCATCATCATCAACCAGAAGAATTTTTTTCGCTTTTTTGTCCATGACTTTTACCGTGCCTTTTTATTCACCTTGTCCAACGGTCCATTGTAGGCTGATTGTTGCCTTCGGTCAACGGAACGCGCCCGGGTCCGTTCCGGTCAGCCCGCGCTTTCCCGGATGATTGCCAGCGTCCGTTCCACGGCGCGGTCCCAGGAAAATGCCTTAACCCGTTCCAGCCCCCGGCCGCGCAGTTCCCGCGCGAGATCGCGGTTTGAGCTCAGCGTTACCATCCGGTCCGCCATGTCTTCGACATCAAGCGGATCGAAATACAGGGCCGCGTCTTCCGCCGCTTCCGGCAGCGAAGCCGAACGGGCGCAGGCCACGGGCACGCCGGACGCCATCGCCTCAAGCGCCCCCAGGCCGAAGCCTTCATAACGCGAAGGCACCACAACCATATTGGCTCCCGCGTAAAGTTCCGGAAGATTTTTCACCGGAAAAACGCCGGTAAAAAAAATATCGTTCCGCAAGGGACTGTGCGCGGCGGCGTCCCGGATACGCCCCGCCCCGCGGTCGTCTCCCCCCGCCAGCACGAGCCGGTGCGGGTGTTTTGTCCGTTCCCGGAAAATTTCAAACGCGCGGATCAGGTTAACATGATTTTTTACCGGATGCTCAAGGCGGGCCGCGTACAAAATGTACGGGCGGCGGAAACTGAACGGCTGGATTAATACGGCGCTTTCGTCCGTGCTCTTGCGGGGATACCAGGCGTCAGGATCGATGCCGTTGTGGATCACCTCGATCCGGTTTTCCTTTACCCCCGCCAATTCCACCAGTTCCTGCTTGACCCACCGGCTTACCGCGATAATCCGGTCCAGATTTCTGAGCGCGTTGGGCAGAATCATCCGGATCACCGCTCCCAGATGCTCCCGGTCGCGCCGCCCGCCCCAGTAGGCGGCCATATCATGCACGGTTCCGACGGCGGGTACGGGAGAACGCCGGGGAAGACAGCGGTGGGCGGCAGGAAAAAAGCACACGGCGTACCCCCGGGAACGGGAAAATTCCGGATAGCGGAATTGGTGCCAGAGCGAATTGGCTGTGCGTCCGCTGATCCGGCAGCGGGCCGTGTATTCCAGGGCCGGAGCGGCTTCACTCCAGGAATAACGGTCCAACTCATAACCGAAAAGCTCGTAATGGTCCCCCGACGGCGGAATGCGCCGCAAGAGCTGCGTTACATAGGCCCCGACTCCGGACGCGCCGCTGCCGCAGGCGAAGGTGTCAATACCTATCTTCATACGATCTCCCCCCGGAAACCTGTTTCCGGCCCAAACCCCGCACAAAGGCCATCATACCGGAATCCTGCCCTTATAACAACCGGGACGGCCGGAGCCGCCGGACGCCCGGAGGCTGATTAGAGTCTGTCTATAATGTGGACACATTATAGACAGACTTCCTTGAAAATCGCATTTTCGCAGCCTTTAGGCGAGAAAATGCAAGGTCTGTCCGCAAAGTAACCGACTTTGTGGACAG
>JAITGJ010000118.1 GCA_031280705.1 Spirochaetaceae bacterium | reverse complement strand
CCGGAAAAGACGGCGCGGACGCCGCGCAAAAACCGGCACAGACCGTGTACGAAGCTCTGGGCTGGGACTTTACCGCCGTCTGGAAGATGGGCGCGGACGGGTATCCCGCGCTCCGGGCCTTTTGATGGAGGCGTGCCCAAGCCGCGTAGCGGCTTGAGCTTGGGTTTTGCCTTTGGCAAAACCCCGCATAGCCCCAGGGCGGGAGGACAGGGCCGCCTCCCCTGCCCTTCCCGCATAGCCCGCACTAGCCAATCCGCGGGCGCGCGGGTACAATGGACCAATGATTTGGGAGAAAAAAGACATTGCGCCGGAACAGGCCCGCGAAATTGCCGCCCGGTACGGCTGTGATTTGCTGGCCGCGTCGATTCTCGCGCGGCGGGGCGTAACAAAAGGCGAGGAAATTCGCTATTTCCTTGAAGACGACACCCAGTATCTAAGAAATCCCTTTGAACTTCCCGGTATGGAAGACGCCGTGGACCGCCTGCTCGCGGCAAAGGAAGAGGGCGAAAAAGTACTGGTTTTTGGCGACCGCGATGTGGACGGCATTACGGGTACGGCGCTCTTGACCGGGCGGCTTAAAGCGTGGGGCCTGGACGTATCGTGGCGTATCCCCACCGGCGAAGAAGCCTACGGCCTTTCCCGTGAAGCGATAGACGCATTTGCCGCGGAATCGGGGACGCTCATCATCACGGTTGACTGCGGCATCTCCTGCACGGCGGAAGTGGCCTATGCCGCGGAAAAGGGCGTTGACGTTATCATAACGGATCACCACAACCCGCAGGAAACGCTGCCCGCGGCGGCGGCCACGGTAAATCCCAAACTCGCCGCTTCCGGCTATTCGTTTCGGGACCTTTCCGGCTGTGCGGTGGCCTGGAAACTCCTCTCGGCCCTGCGCTTCGCGGAAAAAAGCGATCTCTACGGGCACTCAATCTGTCTCCTCAATACGCGGCCCGCAAATGGGGCGTATATCATCGAAGCGGTCAAGCTGCGTAATCTGGTACCGGTAAAGCGCCTCGTGGAAACCATCGTGCCGGGCATGGCGGGAATCGGAGACACACGCCTGCCCGCGTTTTTTGAGGGCCACGAAATTTTTGTGTGGGACGCGCCGTTGCAGAAAAAAAACCTGGCGCGGGTTTTCGGCGGCGGCGTGGAATTCGGCCTGTACGACATGGCCGCGGAAATTGGGCAGGAAATACCCCAGGCCGCGGGAAAAAGCCTGCTCCGGCTCCGGGAAATTTCCAAGCTGACCCGGTACGCGGAAAAAAGCCCGGAAGAAATTGATGTTTTCGCGCATCTTTTTTCGCTTTTTTTCCGCCGCCGGGAACGGCACTTTTCGCCGGAGGACGCGGAAGACCTTGCGTTTGCGTGCCTGGGAACCATCGCGGACATGATGCCGCTGCGGGACGAGAATAGAATCATCGTGCGGGCGGGAATCGACGCCCTCCAGAAAAAGCCCCGGCCCGGGCTTGACGATCTTCTTTTCAAACTGGGCCTTGCCGGAAAACGGCTTGGCTATCAGGACATTTCCTGGTATCTCTGCCCGGCGATCAACGCCGCGGGCAGAATGGGCCGCCCCGAAACAGCGGTAAAACTGCTCACCGAAGAAGACGCCAAAAAGCGCAACGCGCTGGCGGACGAAATTATCAAAATGAACGGGGAACGCCGGGAACTTGGCGAAAAGACCTGGAACATCACGGAGCCCCGGGCGGCGGAAAACCTTGCCGCGTTTGACGGGAAAATCGCCGTGGCTGCGGGAGCGGATATATACCGGGGAGTAACCGGCATTATGGCGAACCGCCTGATGAACCGCTTCAAGGTGATCGGCCTCGTGGCGGCGTTCAGCGGCGAAACCGCGACCGGGTCCCTCCGCTCCACGGGAAACTGCGGCCTTATGCCGCTCCTGGAACAAAACGCCGATCTTTTTCTTGATTGGGGCGGGCACGATTTTGCCGCCGGTTTCAGCATGAAGAAGGAAAACTGGGACGTTTTTATGAAGCGTCTCGCGCTTGCCGCCCCGGCTCTTGAATATGACGGAAGCGCCGCCGAGGCAGCCGTCGTGGTGGACGCGGAGCTTCCCCTCTCGTACCTGGGGCCGGATATTATGAAGACGGTGGACCTGTTCGCGCCCTATGGCGCGGAAAACGCTCCCCTCGAATTTTTGGCGCGGGGCCTTTTGGTAGCGGACCTGTCCTTTATGGGCAAAACGGATCAGCACGTCCGCCTTACGTTGGACGCGGGAACGTACAAATGGCCCGCGGTTTTCTGGCAGGCGGCGGAACGGGTAAAGCGTGATTTTGATGTCGCCGACCGCGTGGACGCGGTGTTCGAGATAGGCCGGAATTTCTTTAACGGCGCGGAAACCCCGCAGCTCATTATTACCGATCTCAAGCGGGCGGAAAAGGCGGTCTAGATGGGCCGCCGTCCGTCCGCGGAAACCGGCGCCGCGCCGCCCGCGATACTTCCGCCTCTCCGTAAACCACCGCCGGCGGTATTTCCACGCGCGGTCCTGCTGTCCATCGCGCTGATCTTTTCCTGCGCCGGGGGAAACAGTGCAGCCGGAAACAGCGATGCCGAAAATGGCGACGCCGGGCACGGCGTTGATGTCATGGGCGCTGCGGAAGCAGGCGCGGAACAGGAACCCGCGCCGGTTATCCCTCACGCCCGGGGGGCGCTCTTTCCGGACACGCTCCGCCCCGGTGAACCCTTTACCGTGATCCTTGCCCTGCCGGAACATACGGCCGGCCTCTCCGCCGTGCTCATAAGTCCCCGGGGGCGGCGTCTTGGCCGGGCGGCCTTTTTCCCCCTTGAGCAGGCTTCGTCCGCGGCCCCCCCCGAAGGCGCGCCGCCCGGAGCGGCGCTTCAGGCGGCGCTGCTTGCCGTGCCCAGCCTTGCCGCCACGGGAACGGGCCGGGTTATTATCGAGGGCTTTACGGATGACGGAGACGCCCCGGAATTCTTCACGGAGGGGCTTCCCCTCGTCATTCTGGGCCGGGAATTCCAGGCGGAAACTATCGAGCTTGACCGGCGCAATACGGCCATACGCACCGATACCTCGCCCCGGCGAAACACCGAGGTTGACGAACTGTGGGCCATCCTTAATCATACCGGAACCGCGCTCTATGCCGGGGGGGCCTTTGTCCCGCCGGTAACATCCACCCGGCGAACCAGCCATTTCGGCGACCGGCGCGTGTTCCGCTATGTTTCAGGCGATGAGGACACGTCCGTCCACGCGGGCATAGACTACGGCGTTCCCCGGGGCACCCCGGTAAGCGCCGCGGCGCGGGGCCGGGTGGTTCTCGCGCGGGAACGGGTGGTAACGGGACACTCGGTCATTATCGAACATTTTCCCGGCGTTTATTCGCTCTACTATCACCTTGATTCCATCGCCCTGACCGAGGGCAGTATGGTAGAAGCCGGGGCACTGCTCGGCACGTCCGGCGCAACGGGACTGGCCACCGGCCCGCATCTGCACTGGGAAATCCGCGTGGCCGGGGAAAACGCCGACCCCGACGCCTTTACCGCCCGGCCCCTGCTTGACAGGGAGGCGATTTACGCGTTATTGTCGGCTGAACACGGCCGCCCAGAGCGGTAGGCCGGACCGTTTCGACAGCCCGTCCGTTACCGGACCGGGTTTCCAGCACATCATTCTTACCGGCGGGAAAGGAGGTGATTTATAATGGCGCATATTATCGTTGATGATAACGAAGTGCTTGAAAAAGCCATCAAGCGATTCAAGCGAATGGTGGAAAAAGAAGGCATCATCCGGGAGTACAAAAAGCGGGAATATTACGAAAAACCCTCCACAATCCTGAACCGGAAAAAGAAGGCCATCCAGCGGAAACTCCTCAAAAAATCCCGCAAGGGTAAACAGGACTATTAAGCCGTTTTGTCAGGTGAAAGGCTGTCTTTGACGGCCTTTTTTATTAGAGTTGTTTAGAGTCTGTCTATAATGTGGACACATTATAGACAGACTTCCTTGAAAATCGCATTTTCGCAGCCTTTAGGCGAGAAAATGTAAGGTCTGTCCGCAAAGTAACCGACTTTGTGGACAGACACTGTTTAATAACTTCAGTTGTTAAACAACTTCCGCTAAAAAATGCAATTTCGCAGCCCCAAAGCGTAGCGCCGGGGCGAGAAATTGCAGGACTTGTGAAATAACCAACCGGGTTATTTCA
>JAITGJ010000097.1 GCA_031280705.1 Spirochaetaceae bacterium | reverse complement strand
GTTTTCCTTGAGCGCTTTTCTGATTTTTTGAGCCGCGTCCCGAACCGCCCCGTGGTCGAGGCCGCCGGAACTGAGGCCCGCTACTATTGTATCATGGATTGCGATTGCGGGAAAGAAAACCGGCGGCTTCGCCTGGAGAGGGGCCGCCGCCACAAAATGATCAATAACCGCGCGGCATTACGGTGATTCAACCGGCCCGGAGAGGAAGCGCTCCCCGGCCCGGACGAAGAGTTCCCACACATCGCCGCGTATTCTAAAAAGCGCGATCAGCGTTCCCGAAGCCGTATCATGCCAGGAAAAGTTTCCTTCACCGTCAAGGATGATGAAGGCATTTTCGCCGTCCAGGAGTTCCACCGGAAGCGCGGGGCCCCGTTCAAAGGGGCGGATCGTCCCGTCCGTACAGAGGAACGCCCCGTCTCCACCCAGCGTAGCGGCAAAGACGCCCGCCGTTTCGGTGCGGGCAAAAGAACCTGCTTCTTCCGGAAATACGGCAAGGCGGCGGGAGCGGGCCGGATTTTCCGCGTCCAGCGCGATAAGGCTGGTTTTTGCGCCGTCTTCCCCGGCTTCTATGGCGGCGGCGTAAAAAGCGCCGCCCCGGGCCCGGTAGAGGCCAAGCCCGGCTTCCGCGGGTGGGGCTGGCCGGGACGGCCACGCCAGCGGGACGGTTTCTCCAGTACGAATATTCACCTTGAGGAAAGGCGTCCCTCCGGCCGCGCTGCTGCGGGCAATGATAATCGTCCGCCCGTCAAGAAAGGCGGCGTCAATCGCTCCGGCGGATGAAAAGCCAAAAACACTGCGCCCGGTTTCAAGGGAAACGGCGGCAAGAGCGCCCGCCGCGTCAAGAAGAAGCGCCTGATTTCCAAGGAGAGACACCGCCCTGAGCGGCGCGTTTCCCGGCGGGCGGTCCAGGGACCTGCCCCGGACGGCGGGGTTTTCCTTCACCACCGGAGCGGGGGCGGTCCGTTCATTTTGCCAAAACACAAAGCCCGCTTCCGACCCCGCGACAAACCGGTAGGACCCGGCGTCATACAGGACAAGCGGCGTCCCGTCCCGAAACGCGGCGTAATCGCGGGCTATCGTTCCGGCGCGTCCCGTCTGGGTGATAAAAACGAGCGCGTCCCGCGCCTGCGCCGCGCTTCGTATCCGCGTCTGATGTTCCACCGCCGCCGCGGAAACGCCGCCCGCCTCCGTTACCAGACGTATCGCGCCGTCATTGCCGCCCAGTACGAGCGAAGCGGGATCGTTGTCCGGCGCGCGGACCCATGCGGCACATGAGGGGGAAAGGCCGGCGGGAAGGGCCGTTTCGCGGCGGACCGAAAGCGCGCCGGAAGCGGTTACCGCAAAGTGATACCAGACCGCGCCCCGGGCGGAAGGCGCGATACAGAAAAATTCCGCGCCGTCCCCCGGCGCGGCGATCAGTGTCCCGCGCGCAAGGCCGTTGTGCCGCGCGACTTCCCGCCAGGACGCCGCGTCCAGAATCACCAAACCACGCCGGTCAAACCCCGCGAAAAAGCGGTTATTTCCAAAAAGCAGGGGCGAGATCAGATTCACCGGGGCGGAGAACCGCCGCGCCTCCACACCGCCGGCCAGGTCCCAATAGGAAACCGTACCGGACGGAGAATAGACGAGCATATTCCGCTCCGAAGAACCCGTTACGGCAAAGGAAACATGAGCGGCAAGAGCATCCGGCGATGCAAACGTTTCTCCGGTTTCCGGACGAATAAACAGGGCCCCTGCCGTGCCGCTCGGGGCAACAATCAAAAACCCGCCCGCCGCGGACCATCCGGCAAACGAAACGGGATCCCGGAAGCGGAGGCTGAACAACTGCCGTTTTTCCCGGTAATTCCACACCGAAACGCGGTACATGCCGAGGCCGTCGCTTTCGGAAAGGGCGATTTCAGGGCGCGCGGGCCGCACGCTCAACGACACGATGGGCCAGGGGCCGATCTGGAACCGTTCGACAGCCGTCATACGCCGGGTATCCCACAGGCCGATAAAACCGTCCTCTCCCGCGCTGATCACAAGGCCGTCTCCCACAGCAGCAAGCGCGGTGATTTTACCGCGATGCGCCGAGGCAAGCGGCGGCGCAAACTGCGGTGCGGGTTCGGGCGGCGGGGGAACGGGCGCCGCATCGGGGACGCCGGCGGGGAGCGGCTCCACGGCGGACGGATCAGGCGGCGCTTCCGCCGTTTCCCCATATTCCTCCACGAGGACGCTTGCGTCTTCCGCGTTTCCCGCGCCCGCGGCCACGGCGGAAGCAAAAAACAGAAAAATAATCCCCCAAATGCCACGGAGGTGGAACAGATTTTTCACAGGGAAGCCTCCTCTCCGCCGGAAAACCGGCGCGTCATGCGGATGTTTGACGGCCCAAACGGAGCCGGCCGCCGCGCTTTATCCGCCCGGCCCTAAAGCAGCGCTGCCCTAACGCCCCGCCAGAAAAAGAATATCGCCAAACACGGCAAAAAGCATGATCCCCGCAATAAGCACCACCCCCACCGTCTGGAACGCATATATTACCCGGGGGTTAAGAGGACGGCGCATGAGGGCTTCAATCAGAAACAGCACGATCATGCCTCCGTCCAGAATGGGCAGGGGAAGCAGATTCATGATGCACAGGGCGATAGAAATGAGGGCGAGAAAACTCGCCATGGAACTGATCCCTGAGCCAAAACTTTCGCCAAAGCCGGAAACGGCCTGTTCTCCCACCATCCAGGTGATGCGCACCGGGCCGGAAACCGCTTTGGTCAAATCAACCCCCCGGAAAAGCAGGGAAAGGCTTTTGACCGAAAGGGCAAACGTCTTCCAGGTCTCAAGGGCCCCGCGCGCGGCCGCGCCCCAGGGCGTCAGGCGGGGGGTGCGGTAGTTAATGGCCGCCCAGGTGAAGCCGGGATCCTCCGCCGCACCGTTTTCCCAGGCCAGGGGAATTTCCGCGGCGCGCGGTTCGCCGGACCGCTCATATTCGATGGCAAGAACGCCGGGACTGTCCCGCATCACGGTGAGCATCATCATAGTGTGGGGAAAATCAACGCCGTTAATGCGCGTAATCCGGTCGCCGGGCAAAAATCCCGCCCGTTCCGCGGCGCTTCCGGGAGCCACCGCGCTGATGACCGGATCGGTCCAGAAATACACGCCGATACGGCCCGCGCCCGTGCTCCTGTCCAGGCGGGGCCGCACGGCAAGCTCCACAGGGATCCCGTCCCGCTCCACCGTAACGGCAAGCAATTGTTCCGCGTTCGGCGCTATCGCTTCCTGTACATCGTGATAATGCGCCGTTTTCCGTCCGTTGATTTTGACAATCCGGTCGCCGGAACGGAATCCCGCCTCGTCTGCGGGATAGGTTTCGCCGCCCTGCACATCGGAAACAAGGACGATCCGGTTTTCCAGTGTCGATACTTCAAAGCCGTTTCCCCAAATTATGGAAAAAACGAGCAGGGCGAAGAGGAGGTTAAAAAATGGCCCGGCAAGCGAAGTGATGATCCGGCGCAGCGGCGTTACGCCGTAGTAGGTCCCCGGAGGAGCGCCGCCGCTTTCCCGTTTTTCCCAGGCTTCCTGAAATTCATTTTCGCCGCGCATTTTACAGTAGCCGCCCAGGGGAAACATCCCGATGCGGTATTCCACCGCCCCGATTTTCTTTTTGAGGATCGGTCTGCCCCAGCCGATGGAAAACGCCTCAACGCCGATGCCCACGGCGCGCGCGGCGAGAAAATGCCCCAACTCGTGGACAAATACCACGATGCCCATGCCCAAAAGTCCCAACAGAATTTTCAGTATCATAACGCTCCTCTCCTCCTGAGCCGCTCCGGTTCCGCCGCCGGACGCTCACGCCGGCCCTGCAATTGCCGCCCAAAATTGGATAAAACGCGCCGCGCCCGCGGCGGGACGTGTCCGGCGGTCACATACGTCCCATAAACGCTTCCGCTTCTTCCCTGCCGCGCCTGTCAATCGCAAGGATCAGCGAAAGGGCGCCGTCCCCGGTAAAATCCCCCGGCGAAACAGCGGAGGCGGCATATTCCGAATGGTTCAAAACATACTCAACAACGCGGCTTATATCAAGAAAGCCGATCTTTTCCGCGAGAAAAGCCGCGACAGCCGCCTCATTGGCCGCATTGTACAGGATGGGCCAGGCGCCGCCGTGCGCCACGGCTTCGAACGCCAGGGGAAGGAGCGGAAATTTGGCCGTATCGGGTTTTTCAAATTCCAGACTGAGCAGGTCAAAAGAAGGCCCGCCCAGTTCAAGCCGCCCAAACGCCGCGGGAACATGCGCGGGGTAGTGGAGCGCATGATGAATGGGAAGGCGCATATCGGGCCGGGAAAGCTCCGCATAAAGCGCCCCGCTTTTAAGGCGCACCAGAGCGTGAACAACGCTCGCCGGATGCACCACCACGGAGATTTCTTCCCGCGCGGCGCCGAACAGAAAGGCCGCCTCGATCACTTCAAGTCCCTTGTTGGCCATGGTGGCGGAATCAATCGTGATTTTGGGTCCCATGCTCCAGGTGGGATGCCGGAGCGCATCGACGGGGCGGATACGGGCCAGCGCTTCCGGCGCGGTTTTACGGAACGGGCCGCCTGACGCGGTAAGAATGATCTCCGCAACCGTTTCCCGGCCATGCGCCTCAATCAAATTGAAAACCGCCGCGTGTTCAGAGTCCACCGGAATGATCCGTTTCCCGCGCCGCCGCGCCGTTTCAAAAACAAGCGGCGCGGCCATAACAACGGTTTCCTTGTTTGCCAAAGCCAGGTCCGCTCCGGCTTCCAGCGCGGCAAGGGACGGGGGAAGACCCGCCGCGCCGCTTATGCCGTTTACCGCAATGTCCGCGCCGCATACGGCGGCGGCGTGGAGCAGTCCCGCCTTCCCGGCGTACACGCCTTCCGGAGCGGTCTCCGCGCCGCTGAGCGCGAGAAGCGCCGCGGGAAATTCTTTTTTCAGCGCGATGAGGGGGGCCGCGTCCCGGTGGCAGGAAAAAAGCACCGGCTCAAAATAATCCCGCCCCGCGCGGAGAACATCGATAACGCTTTTCCCGATGGAACCGGTAGCGCCGAGAACCGCAACTCGTTTTTTCATGAAACGTCAGACAAAAAGGATGCGGTACAGGCCGAAAAATACCGGCGCGGCAAAGGCTACGGAATCCAGGGAATCGAGCACCCCGCCCCGTCCGGGAATCAGGCTCCCCGAATCCTTCACGCCCGCGCTCCGCTTCATCACCGATTCGGCAAGGTCGCCAAGCGAAGCCGCCGCGCCCACGAAAAAGCCCAGCGCAAAGCCCGCGGGAAGGGGCGGCAAAAAACGCGGGACAAAGGCGCGCGGGGCAAAATACACCGCGAGGATCCCTGCGGCAACGGCGGCGGCAAGGCCGCCCACAAAACCTGCGGCGCTTTTGTTGGGACTTGCCGGAATCACGCCCCGGTTGTTCCTGCCAAAAAGCATTCCCGCCGCCCAGGCCGCAGAATCGCTGCCAAAAACAATGAGCAAAAACGTGAGCAGCGCCGCCGCCGCGTGCTCCACGGTTCCCAGCCGTATCAGGGAGACCATAAAAATGCCCGGATACACCAGGGCGGCCATACCCGCAAGCATATAGTTAAGCGCGTCCGCAAGTTTTTCGGGCCGCGCAAATACCCGCGCAGCGAAAATAAACGAAAGCGCGGCGATAAAAACCGCCGAAACAGCGATACTGCCCCCCCGGGAGAAAAAACTGCCCTCGATAGTTTGGGCAAGCGGACAAAGCATCCCCCAGAAAAACGCTTCCAGCCGCTTTACGGAAAATCCCTTTTTATTAAGCATACCGGCAAATTCGGCGGCGCCCAGGGCGCTTAACAGCGTGATAACCAGATTGAGCGCCAGATGATTTTTCCAGGGCAGAAACAGTACCAGCGCCGCGAACAGGGGCACGCCAATCAGAAAAATAAAAAGCCGCTCAATAAGTTTTTTCATGCCGTTACGCCTCCATAGCGCCGTTCGCGCCGTGCGTATGTGGCTATCGCCATTTCAAGGTCCTTACCGGTCCAGTCGGGCCAGAGTTTTTCCGACACATAATACTCCGCGTATGCTCCCTCCCAGAGGAGGAAGTTACTGGTCCGCCACTCCCCGCCCGTCCTGATGATCAGATCGGGATCGGGAACATCCGGGTTATCAAGATACTGCGCGAATGTTTTTTCGGTAATCGCACCGGCGTCAAAAGCGCCGTCTTTTACCCGGGCGAAAAGTTTCCGCATTCCCCGCACAATCTCGTCCCGTCCGCCATAGTTGAGGGCAAGAATCACCTGCATT
>JAITGJ010000040.1 GCA_031280705.1 Spirochaetaceae bacterium | reverse complement strand
GCGGGAAGCGAAAGGGGGAGGGCAAGCGATAAAAGAAAGGCGGGAAGCACACTCCCCGCCCGGAAAAAGCGCCGTGTCATCAGCGCTGCTTAACCTGTGTGGAGCCCTTTTGTGCGGAGCCGCCGAGAAAACGTTCGGGATCGTTGGAAAATACCAGTTTGGCTTCCTCCAGATCGGTAATAAGTAGAACCGTATCCGTACTATTCACCGATTTGGGATCGCCCCATATTTCGTAGGTTACAGTTTCACCCGTATTCGGATCTGTGTATGAATCCGTGCCGATAACGTTTGTAGTATCAGCCGCGTTGCCCAGGACCACACTGGTAGCCGTCAGGTCTTTGAACCAAATAACGGTAAAATTCTCGGTACCCTGTTTTTTCACCACAATACCGCCCCGGGTCTCATTAAAGTTGATAATATAGTGGATGTCATAGTTTGTTTCTGAAAAGCCGTCATCAAACGCAACCGTAGTTGCCGTAATAACATAATCGCTCGTGAAAGGTTGCACACCGGTTTCTGGATTTACAGGGATTTTCCACGTGCCAATCAGGACGAGGGGAAGTGTGTGGGTGTCAACAAACGAATCGCCGCAGCCGGCCAGGAAGACCGCTCCGGCCACCAACAGGGCGGTTAGCAACGCCCCCCCCCCCCCCGTCATTTTGCGTACCGGGTTTTTCCCATAATTCACACAGTTTTTCATACATTGCTCCAAAACAGGGTTTCGCGGAATGAACAGGAAAACTACCGTACAGAAAGGGATTAAGCGTACAGCCGCTTTCCAGGTTCAATCCGCGAAACCTGAAAAAAAATGATGAAACCGCACGGGCTTCGGCGTACCAAAGTTTCCTGGCTTGCGGTAATTTCCGTCTGCCTTCCCGGTCCGCGATGCGGACCAGTGACACGCGCCGGGGCGGAGCGCCCCAGCCACTGACGGAACCCCGCGCGGCCCTCCATGAACAGGGCGCGCGGAACCGGTTACAGTTACGGGATAGCGGAGGATTTCCGGCCGCGCCATACGGCGGGACGGGCACCTCACTTCCTTTGCAATACGTTAAATTGATAATACCACGCCCCGTTTTTTGTGTCAAGCGTTTTTTTGAAAAATTTGTATTTTTTTTTGCCGCCCCGGTCCGCCCTCCCCGGAAACGGCCCGCCCCGCCCCGGCATCCCCGTTTCCCGGTTTTTTTGATTTTTTTCCGTAAAACTATGGTAATTTTTTTATTTTTTGTTACAATGAATAACAAGCAAAGAAAGGAATTCGAATTGCGAGGTGGCATTATGAAGAGATTGCTGGTTATCACGCTGGCAGGGCTTGTTTCGCTCGTCCCCGTCATGTCCCAGGAAGCGGTAGACGGTATGGGAAGCTGTTATTACGGCGTAGATGCCCCGGGTCTGTTTGCCTCCCATGCTTCGTACCCGTTTGGGACGCAGGTGCGGATAACCAATTTGGAGAATCAACGGCAGCTCGTGGTACAGGTGGGCGGGCGTATCCCGCAGGACCGGCGGTGGATCATCGACGTATCCGTGGAGGCCGCCGAGGCGCTGGGCATGAGCGACGCGGGCTTTACGCGGGTCCGGGTTGAGGAAATTCCCAAGGAAAACAAGCCCCGTGTTTTGCGGAGCGCCGGAAATATACGCCGCTTTTTCCAGAGCGGCCAGGCGGAACTGTGGGCGGAAGGCTCCAATCTGACCGCCGGGCACCCATCGCTTCCGGTGGGGACCAAACTGCGGGTTACCAACCGCGATACCGGACAGCGGATCGAGGTTACCATTGCTACCCGCGTCAGGGCGGCCCAGAACCGGATCCTTACCCTGACCCAGGCGGCCGGAGGCCAGATCGGGGTACGGTTCGACCGTTCGGGTCTGAGCCAGGGCGACATAACCATCGAGTCGCTTGACTAGCCCGGCGGACGGTCCGGCCCCAAAAGCGGCCCGCGCCGTGGGCGCAAGCCGGGTTTTGGGAACAGCGGCTAAAAAATCACCGGTTTACCGGCCCCGGGCCGAAAACCGCAGGAGCCTGTATCAAAACAGCGGTTTTGGACAGGCTCAATTCTATTGGCATTCAGAAGAGGCAGAACATGAGAAAATTAGTGATCCTGGCGGCGTTGATTTGCTCTGGCGTTTCGGTACCCTTTGCCGGGGCGCAGAACAGGCAGCAGTTGGTAATCCTTACCTTTGAGGAAATGATCCCTCCAGAGGTTATCGCGGAATTCACGCGGGAAACGGGTATCGCCGTGGAAATACGAACCGGCGATTACAACGAGGATATTCTCGCGGCCCTCGAATCGTCCGGCGGCGCGGGGTACGACCTCGTTATTGCCGATGATTATATGGTAGATTTCGCCATTCAGACGGGGTTTGCCCAGAAACTGAACAGGCGGTCCATCGCCAATTTCGGCAATATCAACCCCATGTTTCAGCATCATTTTTACGATCCCCATGACGAGTATACCGTGCCCTACGGCGCGGGCATCTTGTCCATTCTCTACGATCCCTCAAAGGTCAATTTCCCCATTGAGGGCTACGCGGACCTGTGGAATCCCGCCCTCCGGGGCCGGGTGGGCATTATCGGCAATTACCGGATCGTCAACGGTTTTGCCCTCCAGACCCTGCGGAAAAGCTTTAACGACGAGAACGTGGCGGACATCAACGCCGCGGGCCAGCGTCTCCTTTCCCTCGCGCCGAATATCCGCGTGGTCCAGGACGCGGGGCTGGATCAGGAAATTTTGAACGGAAATATTTTTGCGGGGATCATGTTTACCGAATCGGTAACCAAAGCGCGCATGGCCAACCCGAACCTCCGCGTGGTGTTCCCCAAGGAGGGAATCGGCTTCGGCATCATGCCGGCCTTTATCCCGTCTCACGCGCCCAACGCGCAGGCGGCGCACCGGTTCCTTAACTTTATCCTGGACCCCGTGCGCGGCGCGCGCTGTTTTGAATACCTGGGGTATTATTGTACGTTCCAGGCGTCCGAACAGCATATCAGGAGCGACCTCCGGGACTTTTTCATCATGCCGTCCAATTACCGGAATTTTGAGTTTCTTTTTAACATCGACGAGGACGCGGATAATGCCCACCGGCGGATTTGGAGCAGTTTCCAGACCGCGGTGGAACGCGCGCGCCGGGGACGGTAATGACGGTAACGGTGGTTCACCGGAAAAACGAACATGAAGCCGCCGGGGCGCTGGCCGCCCTGGTTCAGGCTTATGAGCTTTCCGCCGCCCGCCTGGAGGTGGACGACGGCTGGGCGCTTTCCCCGGCGCTGGCCGAACGCCTCGAAGCGGGCGGATGTTTTATCGTCGTGCTCCCCCCGGAAAACGGCAATGACGGTAACGGCAATGACGGTAACGGCAATGACGCGCCGTGGTTCCCCTGGATGGCGGGATTTTTTCGCCGTTCGGGAACGCTTGTCGCCTGCGCCGCCAGCCCGGACGCGGCCCTGTCCGGGGCCCCGGACGGGGCCCCGTTCGGGGAATCATCGTCAAACCTGTTTTCGCACGTCCGTTTTGTGGCCGGTGTGGACGCCTGCAAAGCCCTTTTTGACGCGGAAATCGGCGTGTGGAAAGAAAAGGCGCGGCGGGAAGACGCCCGGCGCGCCCTTCTTGACGCGGGAATTCCCTGGAGCGATGCGTCCTTTGCCGCGCGGGTGGGGGAACGCGATATAGCGTCCGCGCGGCTCTTTTTGCGGGGCGGCTTTTCGCCGGACCTCCGGGACGCCGCGGGGGTGCCGCTCCTCAGCGTGGCCGCCCGCGCGGGGGACGATGAGATGGTCAGGCTGCTCCTTGACGCGGGCGCGGACATAAACGCCCCGGCGCGGGATCGGGGCGGGTCCGCCCTTATCGACGCCGCCCTGGGCAAGTATCACGGCATTGCCCGCGCGCTGATTCAAAACGGCGCGGACGTGAACCGCACCACAACCGACGGCCAGTCGGCGCTGATCATTTCCGTGGGCCTTGCCGACGCGCCCTTTGTCCAGATGCTGCTTGAAGCGGGGGCGCACACGGGCGATGGAGACGCGCTGGGGGTAAGCGCGCGGAAGTACGCGGCCCTGTTTAACAATCCGGCCATTTTGGCCCTTTTTGAGCAATATGCCCCCGCGTGATCCCGCCGGGCGGGCCGTAACGGAGGCGAAAATTGACCGCCTCCGCGCCCTTATCACCGGGGCGGGAACCTGCGCGGCCCTTACCGGCGCGGGGGTAAGCACCCTTTCGGGGATACGTGATTTCCGGGGGAAGAACGGCCTCTACCGCGAAATGGACGCGGAAAAAATCTTCGACATTGCGTACTTTAACCGGAAGCCCGAATTTTACTATACGGCGGCGCGGGATTTTATCTATAATCTTGATGAAAAAGAAGCGTCCACGGTCCATCTGGTTTTGGCCCGCCTTGAAGAAAAGGGCCTTTGCCACGGGATCATTACGCAGAATATCGACCTTCTCCACCAAAAAGGGGGGAGCCGCCGGGTGATCGAGATTCACGGTTCCCCGTCGGTGCATTATTGCCGCCGCTGTTCGGACCTGGCCCGCGTGGAGGCGTTGGCCGCGTCAAAGCCCGCAGGCGGCATGGAAAGCGCGGACCTGATGTCGTTTGAGGACGCCGCCGGACTGGTCCGGCGCGGGGAGCTTCCCCGCTGCGGCGTGTGCGGGAGCGTGCTTAAACCGGCGATTACCTTTTTCGGCGAGGCCCTGCCCGCCCGCGCCCTTGAAGACGCCGAACGGCTCGCGCGGGAAGCCGGTCTTCTGCTTGTTTTGGGCACCAGCCTTACCGTTTACCCCGCGGCGGCCATTCCGGAGATCACCCTCCGCGCCGGGGGCAAGGTTATCATCGTTAATGATATGGAAACGCCCCTGGACCCGCGCGCGGAACTTGTTTTTGACGACCTCGAAACGGTTTTTTCAGCCCTGGACAGCCGTCTAACGTAACCAGGCCGCCGTTTGACGCGGCAGGACGGCGCGGTCATGTCTGGTAAATCGCCGTATCTTTTGGGAAAAACTCTTGACGATTTTGAAAAATCTCTTGACGGTTTTTTGAAACCGCACGTCTATTTTGGATAAAACCGGGTACGGTTCCGGTAAATCGCCGTATCGCGGCGGCGCCGGCGCTTGATTCCTCCCGGCCGGACGGGGAATTTTGAGGAAGCCGCAGGGCCGTTACGCCGTGAGGTACGCATGAGCGCGGTCCACACGGGCAAGCGCCGTTTCCGCGCCCAGGATGCGGAGGGAGCCGAACAGGGGCGGGCTTACCCGCGCGCCGGTTACCGCCACCCGCAGCGGCATGAGCAGATCGCCCAGCTTGACGCCCTCCCTTTCCGCCCGCGCCTTGACGATGGCCTCCGCCTCCGCTTCTTCCGCGCGGCACAGATCGCCGGTTATCGCGCGGGCAATGGCAAGGAGCCGCGCCGTTTCCGCGCGGTCCGCTTTTTTTGGGAAAAATTCTTCCCGCGTGGGGAGGGGCGGCTCTGAAAAGAGGTAGCGGAGTTTTTCACCCGCTTCGCGCGGGAACGTAATCCGCTCCTTGATGAGGGGGAGCGCCGCCTCAAACCTCCCGCGCTGTTCCGCGTCCGGTTCTGTTCCCGCCGCCCCGAACAGTCCCGCCGCGACCGCGTGGGGGAGGGTCAGCGCGGCAAGAGCGGCGCTGTCTTTCATGCGGATATACTGGCCGTTGTACCAGTCGAGTTTTTTGTAGTCAAAGACCGCCGGGGCCTTGTTGAGTTTTTCCAGGCTGAAAAGCGCGGCAAGTTCATCGAGCGTGTAAAATTCTTTGCCTTCTTCGTAGGACGCGCCCAGGAGCGCCACATAGTTGATAAGCGCTTCGGGCAGATACCCCTGAAGGCGGAATTCGTCAATGCTTGTGGCCCCGTGGCGCTTGCTGAGTTTTTTCCCGTCCTGTCCCATCACCATGGGAAGGTGGCAGTATGCGGGAGGACGCCAGCCAAAGGCCGCGTACAAAATGACATGGAGGGGCGTTGAGGGCAGCCATTCCTGCGCCCGCAGGACGTGGGTAATTTCCATCAGGTGGTCATCCACCACGTTTGCCAAATGATAAGTGGGGAAACCGTCCGACTTGAGGAGGACCGGATCGGGGTTGATGTCGCTGTTTTTCCACGCAATTTCCCCAAGCAAATGATCCTGAAAGCGCGTCAGCGGCACATTCCCGCCGTCCCCCAGGGGGATTTTGAGGCGTATGGTATGCGGTTCCCCGCTTTCCGCGCGCCGCCGCGCCTCGTCCGCGCCGAGGGCGCGGCACCGGCGGTCGTATCCCGTTTCGGCGGAAGCGCCGCCCGAGACGGCCGCTTCCCGTTCCGCGCGGAGTTCTTCAAGCCGTGCGGAGGAGCAGAAGCAGTAGTAGGCGCTGCCCCGCGCAACGAGGTCTTCGGCGTGCGCGCGGTACCGCGGGAAACGTTCGGACTGGACATAGGGCGCAAACGGGCCGCCCCGATCGGGGCCTTCGTCCCAGGAAAAGCCCAGCCAGGCAAACGTATTGTAAAGGTTTTGGACATACCGCGCTTCCGAACGCGCGCGGTCGGTATCCTCAAGGCGGAGGACGAATGTTCCCCCCCGTGCGCGGGCAAAAAGATAGTTGAAAAGCGCGGTTCTTACCCCGCCGATATGCTGCAGCCCGGTCGGCGAGGGCGCGTAACGGTCCCGTACGGTCATGCCGTATTGTACCCGCGCGCGGGGGAAGCGTCTACTCAAAAATCCGCATCCATGCGGATTTTTGAGTTTGCGTTTTGCCGTTGGCAAAACGCGGAATGTTTCCCCGCGCCATCCATGGCGCGAAAGGAGGCGCTTCAGGGGACGGCGAACATCCGCGGGCGCGCTGTCCCCGGCACGGGTCCCCGATCCGCGGGCGCTAATCTTTTGGTTTAAGGTAAAAGCGCCCGTTCAGGGCTTCGGTTTTTACCACATTGATAAAACAGGCCGGGTCAACTTTTTTGATGGCGGCGATGACGCCGTTTACCTGGTTGGCCGCCACGACCGAATAGAGAAGAATACGCTCGGCCATTTTGTAGCGGCCAATGCCGCTGAACGAGGTCGCGTCGTGGTTGGTCTTTTCCCGGATGACGTGATACACCTCGTCCGGCATATTGGTAATGATAAAAAGCGTTACCTGCGCGTAACTGCGGTAAAAGCGGGACAGGGCCATTGTGGTGGTAAACTGGAAAATGATGGAATACAGCGCCTTGTCCAGGGAAAAGAGCGAAGCGGCGATGGTCAGAATGACAAGATTCCCGGCAAAGATATAGTTCCACGAATTTTTCCGGTAGCGTTCGGAAATAAAAACGGCGATAAAGTCGGTGCCGCCGCTGGTCGCGTCCGCGTGGAGGCAGCAGGTGATCGCCGCCGCGTTGAGGATGCCGCCGAACACCGCCGAAAGCAGGGTGTCGTGAAGCTGGATAAAGTCGATAAACATGGACGGCAGAAAATCCGTCAAAATGCCGGTCAGCACCACGGCGAGGCAGGAATACAGGGTAAATTTTTTGCCGATAAACCGGAAGCAGACCGCCGCCGGAACCGTGTTGAGGAGGACCAGAATGGGGCCAAAGGGCACGAAGACCCCGCCGTACCGCTGGCAGATTTCCTGAATCAGCAGGGTAAGCCCGGTGAATCCGCCGGGTATCAGCCCGCCGGCGTTTACAAAGGTATTGATATTGACCGCCATGAGGAGGGAGCCGAGGAAAATTAAAACAAACCGTTTCAGATTATACCAAAGGGTCTCTGTGCGCATATTTTTCCTGATCATATCCCCCCGCAAAGGAAAAGTCAACGTTGCTCGAACGGGGG
>JAITGJ010000259.1 GCA_031280705.1 Spirochaetaceae bacterium | reverse complement strand
CGGCCAGCGCGAGAACGAAAACGCCCGCCAGCGCCATCAGTGAAAACTTCTTCACAAAGGACAATTTCATACGGGACTCCTTGCAAGAGAACGGTTTATTGGTTTGCGGCAACGCCGCGCGCGGCGACGCCGCAGATGTGGAGAGAGGGATATGCCGGAATGCGCGCTTTTTTACGGAAAAAATGCGCGCTTTGCAGGAAGAAAAAGCGGACTTTTTGAGAGCTAAATCGTTATATGGAAATGAGTTACAAAAACACGAAATCTTGGGGGGGGGGGGGCACTGCTAAACGGAAAAATGCCGTGTACGGCGATGCCGTGCGCGGGGCGGGCGGCATCCGCTGCCTGCCGAAGGACGGGGTTCTTTACGCCGGAAGGCATCGCGGTGTCCTGAGATTGTCGAAGGACGTGCTCCATAAGGTTAAGTATTGTTCAGAATATTCGCTCTTGCAAGCGCAAATACAAAAAAACTTTGATTTTTTCGCGTATTCACGGCGTGCCTTCAGGCCCGGCGCTTCGCCGCCACGGTATATCCCCAAACTATCGTTTGGGGAACTCAGGGACCGGGGTGGGGTAAGGCGGGGTTTTGCGGCCTCGCCGCAAAACCCAAGCCCAAGCCGCAACGCGGCTTGGGCACTTGACACTTCGTTTGCCTTATTATATAATTCCTATGGAAATTATAAGTTTATTGGCTATTGAATAATTTCTGATTTTTTGGTAATTCCTTAGTAGCCGGTGCGACGGCCGGGCATGAGGAGTTTATCATGATAACCCTCCGGGGGGTGGTAAAACGGTATGGCGATATTGCGGCGGTGGACGGCGTGGACCTTGAGGTGCCGCCCGCGAGTGTTTTTGGGATTATCGGAAAAAGCGGCGCGGGTAAATCGACCCTGCTCAGGATTATGAGCCTCCTTGAGCGGCCTGACGCGGGGGAGGTCCGTTACCGGGATACGCGGGTGGATACCCTTGCGGGTGCGGCCCTGCTGGAACGGCGGCGTAAAATGGGAATGATCTTTCAGAATTTCAACCTGTTCGCTTCCCGGTCCGCAGCGGGAAACATCGCCTGGCCGCTGGAAATCGCGGGGATGCATCGCCGGGAAATAAACCGGCGGGTGGATGAATTGCTTGAAATGACAGGCATCGCCGACAAGCGGAAGGCGCGGCTCCGGGAACTTTCCGGCGGCCAGAAACAGCGGGTCGCCATCGCCCGCGCCCTCGCGGCAAACCCGGAAATGCTTTTTTGTGATGAAGCGACAAGCGCGCTCGATCCCCGGACAACGAAATCCATTCTCGCGCTTGTCCGGGACTTGCAGGAGCGGCTGGGCATCACCGTAATTTTGATAACCCACCAGCTTGAAGTGGTGCGCCAGATATGCGGCGATGTGGCGGTAATGGATCAGGGCCGCGTTGTGGAGCAGGGAAGCGTTGCGGCGGTGTTTGCCAATCCCGTTTCGAACGCGGCAAAGGAGCTTTTGCACGATGAACAGTAACCGGTTTTTTGAAGTACTCGCGCTCCTCCCCGGCGCGACTGCGGAAACGCTTGTGATGACACTATTGTCCACGGTGTTTTCCGCGCTTCTGGGATTTCCGCTGGGGGCGCTGCTCTACGTTACGTCTCCCGTGGGCATCGCGCCCCGGCGGACTGCGTACAATATAATGTCCCGGATAGTAAATCTGTTCCGCGCCGCGCCTTTTATCATTTTGATGATTTTGCTTATTCCGCTGACGCGCCTTATTGTGGGGACAAGCCTTGGCCCCCTTGCGGTGGTTGTGCCGCTGTCCATCGGGGCGTCGCCCTTTGTGGCGCGGGTCGTGGAGGCGGCCCTGCGGGAAGTTGACAGCGGCGTCATCCTTGCCGCCCGGGCGATGGGCGCAACCGGCGCACAAATACTGCTCAAGGCGCTGATCCCGGAAAGCCTGCCCGCGCTTGTTTCGGGGCTCGCGCTTACCATCATCACGCTGATCGGCTATTCCGCCATGGCCGGGGTAATAGGCGGCGGCGGACTGGGCGCGCTTGCGATAAACTGGGGGTATTACCGCTTCCGCACCGACATCACCGCCGCCGCGGTAGTCGTCATACTGATCCTGGTAGAGCTGGTACAGTTTGGCGGCAATTTTTTTGCGCGCAAACTGCTTTCACGGCGGTAGTAATTCCGCCGCGTCAATGTTGACGGCACAATTGACGCGGCACAATGGACTTGTCCGCTGACCCGGCTGGTTATCGAACAAGCCTCATAGAGTGATTTATCCCGCGCATCCGGCACGGGTTGATCAAATAAAACGCTGTTTTCAAACGGCAAAAAACTATAATTCTTTGAGGAGGAATTATGAAACAGATGAGAATGGGCCTGCTCGCTGCGGGCGTACTGGTGCTGGCGGCTTTCCCGGTGTCCGCCAGGGGAACACGGGATGCCAACACGCTTACCATCGGCGCGACAGCGGTGCCGCACGCGGTGCTGCTCAACCTGATTAAGGATGACCTGGCAAGCCAGGGGATCAAACTTTCGGTACGGGAATACACGGATTATGTTACTCCCAATACGGCGCTCATTGCGGGGGACCTGGACGCGAATTTCTTCCAGCACATTCCCTACCTGGAAAGCAACGAAGCATGGAACGCGGCGCTGATTTCCGCCTTTGGCGTGCACATTGAACCGTTTGGGCTGTATTCCACCAAACACCAGAATATCGCGGCCCTTCCCAACGGGGCGGTTATCGCCATTCCCAATGATCCGAGCAACGGCGGACGCGCACTGTTACTACTCCAGGCAAACGGATTGATCCGCCTCAAGGCCGGAACGGGAATCCTTGCCACCGTTCAGGATATTGAGTCGAACCCGAAAAATTTCCGGTTCCAGCAGCTTGAGGCGGCCATGCTTCCCCGCTCCCTTGCCGATGTTGACGCCGCCGCCATCAACGGTAATTACGCGCTTGAAGCGGGCCTTACCCCGGCGCGGGATTCCCTCATCATCGAAGGCGCGGAATCTCCCTATGTAAACATCGTTGTTGTGCGCCGGGGTTTTGAAACGGATCCGCGCGTGCTGGCGCTCAAGGACGCGCTTCTGTCGGCGAAAATCAGGAATTATATCAATGAAACCTGGAAAGACGGCAGCGTAACGCCCGTGTTTTAGGACAGCACTGATACCGTAACGCTGCTCCACTGGGGTAACGCTGATGGGACAAGCCGCGCGCAATGTAAGTTTTCAACGCGCCCATCAGCGTTACCCGGTTATTTTCCGGCAGGCATTCAGCGGCAGTTGTTCGGAAGGAAGTGTTTTTACGATGGGCTTTTAGACGATAGCACGGCGCAGCGCCGCGGCCGCTCGGGGACATCCGCGGCGGCTCCGCGCTGAAATGAAGGGCGGATGTTAGGACGGTTTTACAATGTAGTTCCGCGGCCAAAAACCCGGCGCGTGGACGGGCTTGGCTACATAAACTGCTGATAAATGTCCGCCATTTTGCCGACGGCCTTGTCCAGCGAAAACCGCCGGGCGTCTTCGGCGTTATACGCCGCCATTGTCCCGCAGAGGGCCGGGCTGTTGTACAAGGTGATAATCCGGTCAGCCAAGGCATCGCTGTCGTCAAGGCCGAACAGAAAACCGTTGCGGCCTTCGGTAACAACGTCGGTGTG
>JAITGJ010000144.1 GCA_031280705.1 Spirochaetaceae bacterium | reverse complement strand
CTGGGCGCTCAAAAAGCCGGTACGGCGGAGGAGGCTTATGTCTGGAGACGTGTCGATTAATCGTACGGGGGGGGGGGGGGACTTGCCGGGGAGGATTGCCGGAACAAAACGGAAGAACGCATGCCGCACCGCCTCATAAAAAATTACAATCCGGCGGGCGCGTTACCGGGAAGCCGTCCGGGATCCCGGACGGTTCCTCTCCCGCAAGGTGTTCGTTTTCATGATAATTACCAAAAGGGAAAAGATCAACCGGTTTTTACCGTATGAAAGGCAGGTCCGCCCGGCGGGAGATCCCACGGAGCGGACGCGGGGTTTTGCCGGAAACAGGGCGGCCGGCGGCGGCATTCACCTTTTGTTGCGCCGGAGGGTGAATTTTTAAAAAAATTTGTACCCAAGTTCACGAATTAGTGATATACTGAACGGGATCGTATGATCGGTTATTCAAGTTTCTGGAGGAAATGAATGGCAAAATTAACGCCAAAAGAGAATTTTACCAAAATGATCAACGGTGAGATTCCCCAGTCCGTGCCCATTTATACGATGGGTATGTATTTTCCCGGCAGTCCTACCCGGCCCCCGACCCACTCAATCGGCCCCTACCTGGGCGGGATGGGTGAAATGATGGAGCGCATGGCCCGCGGCGAGGGGTTCAATCCCCCGGCGGCGGGCGCCAAGCGCGTTGACGAGTGGGGCGTTACCTGGGTGGGTAATCCTGAAGGAAATGGCGGCCAGGTCCCCGAGCCGGGCAACTTTATCCTCAAGGATATCTGTGATTGGAAAAAAATCATCAAAAAACCGGAGCCAATTGATGTATCGGATTCTTTTTGGCGGGAGAAAGCGGAAAAAGACAACAAACTTTCCGGCATCGACCGCACCCAGTCCCTCGCCGCGGTCGGCGGTATGTTCTCCCCCTTCCAGTCCCTTGTCGGCTTTATGGGCTTTACCGAGGGCCTGATGGCGATGTACGAAGAGCCCGAAGAGGTCAAGGAACTCCTTAACTGGCAGTGCGATTACTATGTCCCCGCCCTTGAGAAGGTGGCCCAGTACTACAACGCGGACCTTGTTTCCCTCGCGGACGATTCGGCAACCAAGTACAACCCCTTCTTCTCCGTGGAAATGTACAAGGAGATTTTCAAGCCCATTTATCATCGTTTGGTAAAGCCCTTTACCGATCGCGGGCTGTACGCGGAATTCCACAACTGCGGCCGCTGCGAAGACTTTGTGCCCGACATGGTGGATTTCGGCGTCAAGGGATGGGACCCCGCCCAGACGGAGAACGATCTCCTTGAGATCAAGAAACGGGGCGATATCAGCCTGATCGGCTGCTACGACTTCGTGCCTCCCCCGGACGGCGTCGTAACCGAGGAATTGATCCGCGAATCCGCGCGGGCCTCCTTCAAGAAGTACGCTCCCGGCGGGCATTATGCCTTTGCGGGCGGCCTTCTGAGCCAGCCCAACGATCCCGGATCGGCCCAGTGGAATATGTGGCTCCAGATGGAAGTCGCCCAACTGGCCGATTGCTGGTACGAGAAAAACTAAACGGCTGTCCGGAAACCGCGCCGGAAAAGCGGCGAAGTTTCCGGACCGCGCTCATGTTCAGCAGGTTCCCGGAAAAGCGCCCGCCGCGGGCCATAGGCTTGCGGGGGCGCTTTCGGGAAACGGTTTATCCGGCGGGTGAAAAGGTCCGGCAGCGCAGCGGATCTTTTCGCCGCCGCAATGTCCCCACTCACTTTTCTGGAGGAAACAGATGGCAAAATTAACCCCCAAAGAGAATTTTACCAAAATGATATACGGTGAAATTCCTGAATCCGTACCCCTGTACACGATGGGTATGTATATGCCCGGCGGCCCCACGCGGCCCCCGACCCACTCCATCGGCCCCTATGTCGGCCTGATGGGTGAGATGATGGAGCGCTTCGCCCGCGGCGAAGCGATGGGCCCGCCCGATCCCGCGGCCAAGCGGGTTGACGAATGGGGCGTAACCTATGTGGGAAACAAGGAAGGCATGGGCGGACAGCTTCCCGAACCGGGTAATTTTCTCCTCAAGGATATCCTGGACTGGAAAAAGGTTATCAAAAAACCGGCCCCGATTGAAACATCGGATTCTTACTGGCGGGAGAAGGCGGAAAAAGACAACAAACTTTCCGGCATTGACCGCGCCCAGTCCCTCGCCGCGGTGGGATCCATGTACGCGCCCTTCACCTCGCTCATTTCCTTTATGGGCTTTAACGAGGGACTGTGCGCCCTGTTCGAAGAACCGGAAGCGGTGAAGGAACTGCTCAACTGGCAGTGTGATTACTATATGCCCGCCGTTGAAAAAGTGGCCCAGTACTACAACGCCGATCTGCTCTCCATGGGCGACGATACGGCGACCCGGATGAATCCGTTTTTCTCCGTGGAAATGTATCAGGATATTTTCAAGCCGATTTACCGGCGCCTCTCAAAGCCGTTTACCGAACGGGGGCTTTATGTGGAGTTCCACAACTGCGGCCGCTGTGAAGACTTTGTGCCTGATATGTGCGACTTCGGCGTCAAGGGATGGGACCCCGCCCAGACCGATAACGATCTGGTAACGATCAAGAAAACCCGGGATATCAGCATTCTGGGCGGATACGACTGGAAGCCTCCCGCAGACGGCGTGGTAACGGAAGAATACGTCCGGCAGACGGTGCGGGACACGTTTGCCCGGCTTGCCCCCGGCGGCCGGTTTGCCTGGCTCGGCCTTATCATGACCGAAACCGGCGACCCGAACGGTATGCTCTGGAACGGCTGGCTCAACGACGAAGTGAACAAACTTGCCGACTGTTATTACGAAAAACACTAAAAGGAATCTCTGGGCATAAGCCCCGAAGCCGCGGCTTTGGGGCTTAGGCCCGCGTCCCGCGCGGGACGGGGAGCGGCAATAACGCCGCGGTAAAACGCACCGGGCCGTGCGGCGGCTCCGGCGAAGGGTCCCGCAGCCGCCGCCGTCTGCCGCGGAGCAGAAAAGTTTCCCTGCCCGCCGTTATTTTGTCGGCAAGCGAAACGATCCACCCTTCGCGGCTTTTCGGCCAGTGAAACAGCGTCCAGGGCCACATGTGGCAGCGTATCGCCTCATACTCCGCGCCGGTAATGTTGAAAATTTTCCGCGCGTTGTTCGCGGCGATTTTCGGGTGCGCCCAGCCGTGGAGCACATAGCGGAGGCCCGGCACGTGCCACTCGTAAAGAAAAAAATCGTGCAGGAGCGCGGCGCGCACTACGCAGCGCCTGTTAATGGTTCCGCTGTTTTTTACCATTGTCCAGGCGCGGAGCGCGACATCAATACTGTGATCGTAAATGGTCCGTGTTCCGTGGGAATACATTTCCTTTCCCCGCTGAAACAGTTCATGATTGAGGATGTCGCGTCCGTATTCGTAAAATTCATCGTCAAACAGCGCGCTGTTCATATATTCTCCTCCATGCCGGAAAAAACGGCCCAGCCCTTTATCCGTTCACCCGTTTTTTTCGCTTTGAGCCTTCCGGCGCAGGTATAAACCACATCAGCCAAAAACAGGACGCAGAGCGCAATGTCCACCGCCCAAATATAGTTCCCCATACGCGCCGCGAGGCCCGCCGCGAAATCCCAGTACAGGTACACCACAAAGAGTGCGGCAAACCCAAAAAAGGCCGAGATGGTCAGGGCGACCCGGCCCTGAAAATGGCACCATTTGGTGTGCGGGTAGGTCCGGTAATCCCAGCATTTTACGCCGAAACATTTTGCCAGAAAGACCGCCGTGATGTATTCCATGACGGTACACACCGCCGCCCCGGTGAGAAATACCAGAAGCGGGGACGATG
>JAITGJ010000139.1 GCA_031280705.1 Spirochaetaceae bacterium | reverse complement strand
CGTATAACGTTCCGGCTGTTTACGACGTTTTGCCAGCCCGGATAAGGGCTTTGCGCAGCAAAGACCAGGGCTGGCAAAATGTGCCGGAATGAGGCGTGGGAATGGCGCAGCCATGACCTGGCCGAATGGAGGCCAAGCCGCCTACCGGCGGCGCAGCGTAAACAGACCTGTTATGCGAAGTTGTGCCGTATTCTATTTTTATCTATAATTTGCTATTTTACGTAGGTATTCTATTTCTTCTTCAAAATATCTTAAATCTGGTTCATTATAAAAACCTTTATCAAAAGATAAACGATTAAATGAAAAGAGAGCATTAGGAATATACATAAATACTCTAGAGAATTTTTGATAATTCTTTTCTATATATAATTTTTCAATATTTTTATAATATTCATATATTTGTGATATAGTTGTATACAAAAAATGCGGCTTGTTTAGTACATCAGTAAAAGCTAACCAAACATCATGATGCAATTGTTCCTGAAATTGGAATAAAGTCTTTATATTATATTGATCAATAGGAAACCGTTCTTCACAGTTTAAACCAAAAGGTTTTTTCTCTCGATATTTAACATCAATATAAAATACACCTCTTTTTGTATGTATGAGATAGTCAGGCCGACGAATGTTCTTACTTTTAAATTCTTCAGACTGAGATTCTTTATTTTGATCAATACGGTAGAATGGGATATTTTCACTATTCAGATATTGTTCAAATAATTTTTCTGCCTTAATACCTTTTTCCATGTTTTCTTTGTTCATATTGATTAACCTCCATATAATAATAGTCTCCGATAAAATAGAAAAATTGTCAATGGCTTTTATAAATCAATAAATTTTAGGCACAATTTCACATAATTGGCCTGTTCCCGCCCTCCGTTTAGTGTGTCCCGCCCTGCCGGGCCGGTTTCCGCTTATCGCGGATTGTGAGTCAAAATGACCCATGCGGAGCCTTTCATTCCTAAAGAACGGACCAAAAAGCGGAAATCCCTTACAGAAAACTGTCTGATGGGGTTGTATGCTTCTCCATGAATAAAAGTTTCCATTTAGTAAATTTATGATAATTTTCTTGTAGTAAATTATCAAGGGTTTACCGGCATCTACAATGAAAAAAATAAGTTGGGAGTATGATACGTCTAAGAACGGTTCTAGCCTTAAATATGAAGGAGCATCGGCGTATTTTAGGCATTACCCAAGCGCAGCTGGCTGAACGGGTGAATACCTCGGCCAACTATATCGCCCTGATTGAAACTGAAAAGCGGTTTCCCACGCCCAAAATGCTTGAACGTATAGCCGCCGCCCTCGGCATTGACCCGCCCGCCCTCTTTGCGGCTGAAATCCGCCCGCCGGCGGAGGCTGAAATACTGGTAAAGGTTCAGAAACAGATTTTGGGCGATATTACCCGGTTTGTGGCGTCCCGGATTAAGCAATTGGGGCAGGAAACTCCGCGATCCCCGGATTCCGCCGCAGACCCTGAGCAAACACTGGCGTAACGTGCGCCCCTCCCCATACCGGGAACGCCCTGCCGGAAGAGCGGAATCTGTCCGCGCTTGCGCAAGGGATCTGCTCCCCGGCGCGCGGGCGGCCAATCCGCCGGGCGTCATGCACACCTGCCGCCGCTCTTGCTTTTTTCGGTGCGCCGGTATATACATTGCCAATGGAAATTAACTGGAAAAAGAATACCGCGCTCTTTATGGCAGGGCAGGCCCTCTCGCTGTTCGGTTCGATGGTAACACAATACGCGATACTGTGGCACATTACGCTTAAAACACAGTCAGGCGCAATGATGACGCTGTTTACCATCGCCGGATTTCTGCCCATGTTTTTTATTTCTCCCTTTGGCGGCGTGTGGGCGGACCGGTTCAACAAAAAATATATCATCAATATCGCGGACGGTTCCATCGCGTTTGCAAGCCTTGTCGTGGCGCTTTTCCTGCTGGCGGGATTTGACAACTTCGGCCTACTGCTCCTCTGCGCGGTTGTGCGTTCGCTGGGGCAGGGCGTCCATGCACCGGCGTTCAGTTCCTTTATTCCGGCACTGGTACCGCCTGAACACCTTACGCGGGTAAACGGCATTCAGGGCAGCATTCAGTCCCTGACGATGCTGGCCGCTCCCGTGATAAGCGGCGCGCTTATGACATTCGCGCCGCTTGCATCGCTGTTTTTTCTCGACGTGATTACTGCCGCCATTGGAATAGCGATTCTATTTTTCTTTGTAAAGGTTCCGCCGCGGCCGGAATCGCCGTCTCCCGCCGCCGCGCGGGTGTCAGCCGTTCCGGAACCGCCGGGTGAAGGAATCGCGGCATCGTCTGAGGGTCTCAACTATTTCCGCGATCTGGGCGCGGGACTCAGGTATATCAGGAAAAACGGCTATATTTTCCGCATGATCGTTATTGCGGCGATTTTCATGTTTTTAACATCGCCCATGGCGCTGCTTACGCCGCTCCAGGTTACGCGGGATTTTGGCGTGGAGGTCTGGCGTCTTACGGCGATAGAAATCACCTTTTCCCTTGGGATGATGGCGGGCGGCATTCTGATAGGCTTATGGGGCGGCTTCAAAAACAAAACCGTTACGCTTGCGCTTGCGTGTGTTCTTTTCGGCATTGAAGCCGCGGCGCTGGGCCTTGTTCCCAATTTCTTTGTGTATATCGGCATTATGGCGGCGGCCGGCATGACCATTCCGCTTTACAATACGCCCGCCACCGTATTGCTCCAGTCAACAGTGGACCCCGCCTTTATGGGGAGGGTTTTTTCTGTGCACGGGATGGTTTCAAGCGTTATGCTGCCGCTTGGCATGCTGCTGTTTGGTCCGCTCGCGGATGTTGTGGCGATAGATTTACTGCTCATCGGAACCGGCGCGGGGATGATGCTGTTGTCCATTCCATTTATGGTGAGTAAAACCCTCCGCGCCGCAGGCGCCCTGACCGGCCGCCTCCCCGGCCGGGCGGAGCCTCCGGCGGAAAACGAAACGGAAGACGCGGCGGGAAACCAATAATTTCAGGAAGTGCGCTTTCCGTGTTGCGCCGGCGCAATACGCCGGGCGTAATACGCCAGGCGTAATACGCCAGGCGTAACGCACGCGCACTATTCCTGTTCCGCCTGTTCCCACTCGTGGAGGAAGCGGAGGGCGTACTGTTGAATCCCGCCGAAATACGCGGCGGTAAAGGCGGCAAGGTCCCTGCCCAGATAGCGATAGTGCCAGCTTTCCGCGCGGTAGCCGGTAATGTCCGCGCCGCCTTCGGGGAAGGACACAGACCAGCCGAACCGTTCCGCGTTGTCCCGTACCCACCGGCCTTCGGGCGTGTCCGCAAAACGGTCGTCAATGGGAGAAAAATCAACGGCGAGCCCTGTTTGGTGCTGGCTGTAACCGGGCCGGGCCGATTCCCGGTCCGCGGCCTCGACGCCCATTTCGCGCACGATGCGCCCGTACACTTCAACCTGATAATCGTAGGAACGGTACGCCGAACCCACGGTCAGCGTAAGGCCGTCCCGCTCTGCCTCTCTGGCCATCTCATGGAGGGCGCGCGCAGCGGCGGCGCGGAGCGTCATGCCCCGGCGGGTAACGTGGTACGGTGCGCCGGGACCGCCCAATTCCACAAGGTCGTCCGGCGCATAGCCTTCTCCCAGCGGGTGGCTTTTATCAACAAGCACATGGAGGGGTATTTCTCCGTTAAGACAGGTAAGAATTTCCAGAATGAAGGGCGGCCCCGCCCCGGCCGCTTCCCGTATCACGCGGGCAGTTTCCGGCGGCAGTTCCGCCGCGGCAATAACGCCGTCAAGAAAGCGGCTGAATGCAAGCGCCATGCCGTCCTCCGCCGCTTCCGCGCTCATAAACGCTTCTTCCTCCCGGTACGCCGCGTATGCTTCCGCCGCGCCGCCGCGTTTCGCGCAGGAAAGCGCTACGGCGGCGAGGGCGCAGCACAAAAACGATACACAGAGCAGGCGCTCCGTTGTTTTTTTCCGGTTCATGGACGCCCAGTATACCGCGCGGGACGGCGCGGGACAAGCTGCCCAAGCCGCTACACGGCTTGGGCAATGCGCCGGGCGCATCATTTGAAAAAACAGGGATTCTGCGATTAACAACACGGACGGAAAACCGCCCGTGCTGCCGCCGGAACACAAAAAACGCCCCGCCTTCCGCCGTACCGGTTATGCCGCCGTGCTGTGCCCGGCCTTTGGCTCCTGGTACACAAACCACGCGGCGGCCGTGCAGATCGCCATGCCGGCGGTTGCGACAAGCAGCACATTGCCAAGGCCGCCGCCCAGCAGGCCGGACAGGAAATCCAGCACATAAATCGCCGCAAACATGCCCATATTGGCACCGGCCATCAGACAGGAAATTCCCACCGGAACCAGGCGGGCCGGCGTAATTCTGATGATAAAACCCATGATGAACGGATTCATCATATTGAAGCCAAAACTCATGAGGAGCGCGCCGAGATACGCGCCGAGAAGCGTCGAGGTAAATGTCATCATGCAGAACAGCGCCAGCGTAACCAGCCCGAAAGACACCACGATAAGGAATTTTCTGAACAGCTTTGCCCAAATGCCATAGGTAAAGCCCGTAACAACGCCGGTAATGGTGAAAATACTGTTGGCAATACCCGCTTCAACGGAAGTCCCCAGCTTAAATTCGTTCACAATATAGACAGAAATATAAAACAGAAAACCGCAGATACAGATTGAAGAGAACACCGCGAGGATGCCGATGATCACGTTCCGCACCGGAAGTTTTCCGCCCGCGGGCGGAGGCGGCGGGGTTCCTTCCGCCGGGCCGGCCGCGGGAACGGCGTCCGCGTCATCGGGCTTTTTCGGCATAAGAATCCCGAAAATAATGAGCGCGGGAATGACAAGAACGCCCAGATAATACGCCTGCGGCCAGGCGGCTCCGCCGTTCCCCACCGCAATCGCGCCGCCCGCGAGCGCCACCAGCGCGCCCCCGGCGTTCATGATCGCAAGCCCGATGGCGACATAATTCGCGCTTTTGGCGGGACCGGCAAATTCACCGATCATGGAAGACATAAGCGTCATGGCCGACCCCTGGGCAATGCCGCCGAATGCGGTCGCCGCCAGCAGCAGGGGGAAGGGGCCGTTGCTGCCCACTGCGGCGAAAATCACAAAGTACAGAAAAACCATCACCGCGCAGAGCATGGTAAGGTATTTTTTGTTAATCTTGATGGCGACGGGGCCGATCACAAACGATGTAACAAGGCCAAAAATTGCGGGCATGGACATAAGCTGCTGAATTGCGCCGGGGGAATATCCCGCTGGAACATACGAATTGATGATGTAGGCGATTGTTGTTCCGGTAAGGCCCGCGAACAGCAGCACAAAACTGATTACATAAACCGCAAGAATCGCTTTTTTCTGCGTAGTCATTGCATTACTCCTGTAGGATGCGTGTTCCCCGGCGCAGGGGCCGGAGAACAGCCGTGATAAATTTCTACTTCCGGTAGAAATTCATGCCGTAGGTATCAACCTCATCGTTGATCCAGGTATTGATCTTCGCCGCGATGTCCATTTCATCGGAACGTCCCAGATAGCCGCCGAGCCACGCGTAGCCGCCGCCTTCGGCGTACCGGTCCAGCGTGGCGCGCACTGTGGCGCGGACATGATCCTCGGTAACATTGTTGTACTTTTCGTCCGGGTAGAAATTGTACCCGCCAACAACGGCGATTTTCCCCCGGTACTTTTCCTTGACGGCAAGGAGATTATTGCATTCCTGCGCCGGATCCCAGTATTTAACGCCGATGTCGATATAATCCTCCACAAAATCCTCCGCGCGCCCGCAGTTGTGGAACTGAATCGGGATGCCCCGGTCCTTCGCCATTTTCCCGTAGCGGGCGTAAACCGGCTTGAAAATATCGCGGAATACGCTGATGGAAAAGAAGGGGTCCCGCTGGGCGGCGGTATCGTCAAGCAGATAGACAATATCGGGCCTGAAGTACTCAATGGTTTTTTCGATGTAGGGCATATAGAAATCCGCCATAAAATCAAGAAGCTCCCGGCAGGTTTCAGGCTCCTCAACAAGCGCGCAGAGTCCCTCCTCAAATCCCATAAAAGCGATAAGCGCCTGGAACGGCCCGTTGCCGGCCATGCAGATAACGCCGGTTGTTTCCCGGTTGATGTGGGCCGTACTGTCCTTTGCCATTTTTTCCCAGTCAAACGTATCGGCGGCGGCGACATCGGGCCGCTTGACCACATCCGGCCATTTGGTAATGTCGTCAAGAATAAACGCGTTTGGCTTGGGAAGTCCCTGCCAGTTTGTTTCCGCGTTGGCCACATGGGGAACGCCCCACATATCCTTCCACTCGGTGGCGCCGGGGCCGCCGCCCATCGGGAAGATTGGCGGCGCGGCAAGCAGGGCCGGATGGTACTTTGTCGGCGTGCCGCTGGGCGGCCAGATGCCTCCCATCGTAAAGTTGGGCACATAATCGGGCATTTCGCCCCGCGCGAGCCGGAGATAGTTCTCCTTTGGTGACAGCATTGCCATTTTTTCCTCCATAAATCAAAAAGAAATTTTACGGGCGGCGCTCAAAAAACCCGGGGCCCGCGAAAGCGGGGCGGTTTGTGAGCAGCGTTCCGTGATGAATCCTGCGGATTCATCATGTTTAACCGCGCAAGCGGATAACACCAACATATCGCCGGCCGCCTCAAGCCGCGGGCAGGGCGGCGGCAAAGCGTCCGCGCCGGCCAAACGCCGCGGGGATCTGTATGCGTTTTTATGCGGTTCATCTCTAAAAACTGAAATTTTGAGAGATGCCCCTATTTGGCGAAGAAAAAACGGCGGGTTTTTTTGCGTTAAATCGTTATGTAAACATGAATTGCGCCTACGCATCGCGCACAGGGGGGGGGGGGGTACCGGTACCCGGAGAATTGCCGCATACGGGGCGGGCGGACCTGGTTACGCTTGCAGACATTCCGTGTTTCATAGGAATAGTGTACCTGAGGTTTTCGCTTTTGGCAATAAAAATGTGAAAAAACTGAAAAAAATTGCCGCTCCTCCGCTTCGTCCCAAACGTAAGCCGCAAATTATGTCAGTCATGGGCGGCAGGGAAACGTCCGGGCGGCGGGTTGATGGCGGGAGAAACCGCCGCCTGAGGGCCGCGGCGTGTTCAACCCGGTCCCATTTTCAAGCGGAATTTATCCGAAAACAGAAGTTTCCGGAAACCGCTATTGGACTTGTTCAATAACCCGGTTGGTTATTTCACAAGTCTTGCAATTTCTCGCCCCGGCGCTGCGCTTTGGGGCTGCGAAATTGCATTTTTTAGCGGAAGTTGTTTAGAAACTGAGGTTTCTAAACAACTCTATTAAACAAAAATTCATCGCCGCCACACACTGTTCTAACAATGCGTGGGCATCTTGTGGGTACACAGTAACGCGGCGGCCTTCGGGACCAGCCGCGTCAAGGAGCATGGAATGAAGATTCGTATTGGCGTGCTGCTCGCGCTGGCCCTGGGCTTTCCGGGCCTGTTCGCCTGCAGGGGCGCGGCGGAGGACGCCGCACGGAATACTGCGCTTGCCGGAACAGGGCGGGCAAAGTATGTATTTCTGTTTATCGGTGACGGGATGGCAATGCCGCAGATCAGTTCTGCGGAGGTGTTCTCCACGGCGCGGTCTTCGATGGACATCAATGTTACGCGGCTTGGCTTTACCCGGTTTCCCTCTGCGGGGCTTGCCACCACCTACGACGCGGGAACTTTTATCACCGATTCCGCTTCTGCGGGAACGGCGATTGCAACGGGGAATAAAACGCTGAGCGGCGTTATCAACATGGACGCGGGAAAAACCCAGGCGTTCAAAACCATTGCCGAGTACGCCCATGAAGCGGGAATGAAGGTAGGCATTGTGTCAACAGTAACGCTGAACCATGCCACGCCGGCTTCGTTTTACGCGAAGGTACCTTCGCGCGGTAATTACTATGATATTGCCGTGCAGCTTGCCCAGAGCGGCTTTGAGTATTTTGCCGGCGGCTCCATCGATCAGCGCACCGGGAAAAACAAAGACCAGCGCGATGCGGTTGATATTGCCCGCGCACATGGCTACACCTATGTTGACACCGTAGACGGCTTTAACGCGCTCAGACCCGGCGCGGGCAGCGTGATTGCCATAAGCCCGGTACTGCAGGATTCAGGCGCCATGAAGTACGAAATTGACCGGACGATGGACGAGCTTTCCCTTGCCGATTACACCAGAAAAGGCATTGAACTGCTGGACAACCCCAACGGGTTTTTTATGATGGTTGAAGGCGGAAAGGTTGACTGGGCGTGCCACGCCAATGACGCGGGCGCGGCCATTCACGATGTGCTCTCGCTGGATGCGGCAATCCGCGCCGCCCAGGAGTTTGCCGGCAAACATCCCGGTGAAACGCTTATCGTAGTTACCGGGGACCACGAGACCGGGGGACTTACCATTGGTTTTGCCGGAACCCAGTACGACACCTTTTTTGACAAAGTGGGCCGGCAAAAAAAATCCTATGTGGCTTTTGATACCGAAGTGCTGGCCCCCTATAAACGGAACACCCCCGCCGCGCGCGGGCGGCTTGCCGATCTGGTTCCGGCAATCAGGGAATCCTTTGGTATTGATTTTGATGCGCTTTCCCCGTTCCAGAAAGAACAGATTGAGTTTGCCTTTCAACGTTCAATGGGCAACGAACAGGAACGTTCCTTTGCCGAAGATCAGTATCTGCTCTACGGCGGCTACGAACCGCTGACGGTAAAGCTGACGCAGATAATGAACCAGACCGCAGGCATCGGCTGGACGAGCTACGCCCACACCGGCGTTCCGGTTCCCGTCTTTGCATCAGGCGCGCACGAAGCTATTTTCGGCGGTTACTATGACAATACGGATCTGTTCCGTAAACTGGCCAGCGCAATGAATCTGCGCATACCATAATCCCCCCCCCCCCCCGGTCATGTTCACCGGTTCAATGGCCGGGAGGCGGCGGAGTAATTTCTCAGGGAGAATCACGTGAATCGTCACAAAACAGCAAAAAAAATGTCCTTCCTGGGCTTTGGACTTAGGGAATCCAGACGGGACGCGGTTTTTACCGCGGTTACGGGATTGTTGACCGCGCTGATTATGTTCGTGCCCATAGGCTTTGGAGAAAGCGGCATGGTATCCCGCGCAATGCGGGCAAATGTGAAAATTGTTGAAGTGAACAATGAGAAACTGAAAATTATCGGCCCGGTTAGGCAGGGTGAACAGCAGCTTGAAATTACGATTCTTTCCGGCCCGCACCGGGGCGAAATACATGCTTCATCAAATAACCTGATGGGAAAAATGGAAGTTGACAAGGTTTTTGCCAGAGGCGACATCGCCTTTGCCGTTCTCAACCTTGATGAAAACGGCGCGGTTACCTATGCACAGGTTATCGACCATTACCGCAGCAGTAAAACAATTTTCCTCGCTGCCGCCTTTATCGCCGCAGTATTTATCATCATGGGCTGGATGGGGCTAAAAATCGTTATTTCATTTATATTTTCGGCTGCCGCACTTATCCGCATACTCTACCCCATGATACTGCGGGGCTGGAACCCCATCGCCGGCTCCCTCATTATCATTGTCATTATTACCGCGCTGATTATGTTTCTGGTGGGTGGACTTTCCCGCCGGGCACTGGTTGGGTTTCTGGGCGCGATGAGCGGCTTGTTTTTTACCGCGCTTTTGGCGTTCGCGTTTACGCGCTGGTTCAAAATACACGGCGCGGTGCGTCCCTTTACCGAAACCCTGCTTTTTTCCGGCTACGGCCACCTCAACCTGGCGCACCTCTTTATTGCGGGTATTTTTATCGCCGCCTCCGGCGCGGTGATGGATTTGGCAATGGACATTGCCGCCGCGATGGACGAAATAAAAAAGCAGCAGCCCGCCATGAGCCGGCTGATTCTGATGCGCTCCGGTTTTACCGTGGCCCGTCAGGCCGCTGGAACCATGTCTACAACACTGTTACTTGCCTATTCCGCCGAATATACCGCCATGATTATGACGTTTCTCGCGCAGGGCGTTCCGCTGGAAAATGTCATCAATATGGTGTGGGTTTCTTCAGAAGTGGTGCATACCCTGGCGGGCTGTTTTGGACTTGTGCTGTCCGCGCCGCTTACGGTTTTTGCCGGAGGGATGCTGCTGGGAACCGGAGAAGCGTCCGCGGCATCCTGACGACACACCGTTTTCAGGCGTCCGGGCAGCGGTGCGGTTGCCGCCGGATTACCGGCGATGGTATACTGAAACGCCCATGAAAAAAAGCGATTTTTCTTTTGAACTGCCGGAGCGCCTCATCGCGCGGCAGCCGCTCCCAAATCGCGCAGAGAGCCGCCTGATGGTTTTGAACCGGAAGGCCGGAACGCGGCGGCACCATGTGGTGCGGGACCTTCCCGCGCTGCTGCCGGAAGGTTCTCTGCTTGTTTTCAACAATTCCCGGGTCAGGAAGGCCCGGCTCCCGGCAATTGACCGGGGCACGGGCGCACGGACGGAGTTTTTACTGTTACACCGCCTGAATGAAACCACCTGGCGCGCCCTGGTCCGGCGGGCAAAACGGCGGCGGACCGGGAGCCGCTACGATTTTACGGACGGCGTTTCCGGGGAAATTACCGGCGGCGCGGGAGAATTCCGCCATATCGCCTTTGACCGGCCCATTGACGACGTCTGGCTTGATGTGCACGGGCGCGTGCCCCTTCCCCCCTACCTGGGCCGGGAAGACGGCGCGGATGACAGTGAACGCTACCAGACGGTGTACGCCGAACGGGGGAACGCGCTCCGTTCCGCGGCGGCGCCCACCGCGGGACTGCACTTTAGCGGGGAACTCCTCGCGGAACTCGCGCAAAAAGGATTTGAAACCGTATTTATCACGCTGCATGTGGGGCTGGGCACCTTTTTGCCCGTGCGGACGGAACATATTGAGGACCACGCCATGCACGAAGAATCGTACACCATTACCGGGCCTGCGGCGGAGCGCATTGAACAGGCAAAAGCGGAGCGCAGGAATATTACCGCGATAGGAACAACTTCTGTCCGCACCCTGGAATCGGCATGGGAAAACGGCGCGCTTAAACGGGGAGACGGCACGACATCACTATTCATGTATCCTGGACACGCATTCAGGGTAACAGAAACACTGTTCACCAATTTCCACACGCCTGAATCAACGCTGCTCATGCTGGTTTCCGCTTTTGCGGGGAGAGAATTCATCATGGAAAGCTACGGGGAAGCCGTGCGGGAGGGGTACCGTTTTTTCAGCTACGGCGACGCCATGCTGATACAATAGAAGACATGATGACTGCGGCGATAATGATCGCGCCGCCCGCGGCGGCGCGGAGGGAAGGCTTTTCCCCGGTTACGGCAAATACCCAGAGCGGGTTCAGTACCGGCTCAATCGCGGCGGTCAGCATGGCCGTAAGGGCGGTAACCCGCCTGATGCCCCAGGCAAAAAGCGCCGCCGCCGCGCCTATCTGTATGGTCCCCATAAAAAGCACCGCCATAATGGAGACGGCGGAAAGGGACGGCGGGTAAAAAAAGAAAAACGGCAGGGAAAAAAGCGCGGTGAGAATCTGCGACACAAGCATTGCGTCCGCGGGATTTCCTTTTTTTATCATGCGCAGAAAAACCGACTGTGCGCCGAACGCAATGCCGGAACAGACCGCGATCATGTCGCCGGTAAAATTGCCGCCTCCTATTCCGTCCCGGAAAAAAAGATACAGGCCCAGAAACACGAGCAGCAGCGCCGCCCCGTGTTCCCCCCGCGGCCGCTCCCCGGCGATGAGCCAGCCCAAAACCGCCGCCCAGACGGGGGCGCTGTACTGAATGAGTATCGCGTTTGCCGGTGACGTAAGTTTGTTGGCGAGCACGAACGTAATCATGGTAACGGCATACGCGAACCCGCCGGCGAACACATAAAACCCGTCCCCCGCGAACGGTACGCCGCGCTTTTTGGCGCTTCCGTCCGTTTGCCGCGCGGCAGTTTGGTCCGCGCCGGGACGCGCCGTCCGCTTCCGCCGCCGGAGCGCGAAGAGAAAAAGCGCCGCGATAATACTTCGCGCGCCGGCAATGGTCGGCGGGTTCCAGTCAACAAGCTTGATAAAAAGGCCGGAGGTGCTCCAGAGAACGGCGCAGAGGAGAATTGCCCCCTGGCCCAGTTTTTGCGCGGATGTGCCGGGCTGAGTCATGGGCATTGAGTATATCCCGGCGCGGGCCGGAAGGGAAGCGCCCCGCGCCGGGCGGCCGCTCTCCATAAAAGTCTTTTTGAGGGGACCTGTCCGGAAACCGCGCCGCTTAAAATAATGAACATTTTTTCAGAAAATTCGCCCCGAATGCTTGACATATCCGCCTGGAGGCCCCATAATACTCCCATGAATTTAACGGGGCAAAATGCCGGGATTAATTGCCTGCGGACAAAAAGCGGGCTGCGGGCCGCGCTTTTATACAAAACCGCAAAAAATATTTCCCCGGTAAAGCCGCCTGAGCCTGCTGTTTCCACATATCAACGCCCCCCCCCCCCAGAGGAGGACGCGTATGTAATTCATTTCCACACAGTGATTTATCTTCCACCATCAGCCTCGTTTTTCCCGTCAAAACGCATACCGTTCCTTATCACTTTTCCGGCAAAAAACCTCAAGCGAAACGCTCTCCGGGTACCATTTCTCCAATTGGGCGCGCCGGTACCCCGTTATTTTTTGCAAAACCAGCCGCCGGTTTTAGACGCCGCCCCCTTGTTGGGGCGGGCCGCCGGCAGCGCGGGCGCGCGCTTTCCCCTCTTTTATGAACTTTGCCGCGGAGATAGGAGGTCTTCGCGGAAAAGATAGCGCGGACCGTGCGGCCCGCGTGGACAAATTAACTGAGCCGTCCGGCACGGACCGGCGGCAAAGAAGGAGCGGAATATGAAAAGGGTATTGCGCGGAGCGGCAGTATTGCTGGCGCTGTCGGCGGTTCTGGCCGGTTGTACCGGAAAAAGCGGAACCTCTGCCGCGCCGAAGATCGGGGTGGCCATGCCCACCAAGAGTCTTCAGCGCTGGAATCAGGACGGGGAAAACATGAGGCGGCAGCTTGAAGCCGCGGGCTACCGGGTTGATTTACAGTACGGCGGGGAGAACGACATTCCCACCCAGGTCGGCCAGATCGAGAATATGATCGTAGGCGGCGTTAAGGTAATTGTCATCGCGGCCATTGGCGGCGGTTCACTGACCGAAGTGCTCAAAGAGGCCAAGGCGAAGAACATTCCCGTTATTTCCTATGACCGGCTGATCATGAACAGCGACGCCGTGTCCTATTACGCGACTTTTGACAACTTCAAGGTCGGCGTTATGCAGGGGCAGTTCCTGGTCGATAAGCTCGGCCTGGCAACTGCCGCGGGCCCCTTCAATATTGAGTTGGTAACCGGCGCGCCGGATGACAATAATGTGAATTTCTTTTTCGGCGGCGCGATGAGCGTACTGCAGCCCTACATCGACAGCGGAAAGCTTGTGGTAAAGTCCGGCCAGACCACCATCGCCCAGTGCGCGACCCCCAACTGGTCAACCGAAGACGCCCAAAAGCGCTTTGAAAACCTTATCCAGACCTTCAACTACCGCCCGGGCGGTACCAGGCTGGACGCGGTGCTTTGTTCCAACGACTCTACCTCCATCGGCGTTACCAACGCCCTGGTTGCCGCGGGCTGGACCAGAGACAACTTCCCCATTACCACCGGCCAGGACTGCGACACCACGTCCGTGAAAAATATGATGGCCGGTACCCAGATTATGTCCGTATTCAAAGACACCCGGACGCTCGCGGAAAAGGTGGTGGGTATGGTTGACTCGCTGGTTAAAGGCGCGCAGCCCGAAATCAACGACCGGCAAACCTACAATAACGGCACGGGGATAATTCCGTCATACCTCTGCGACCCGGTGGTCGTAACGCTTGATAACTACCAGGCCATGCTCTTTGACTCAGGCTACTACCGGGCGGCTGATTTTCAATAAGGAGACGCAACGCCGGCCGGCGGAAGTCCGGTTCTGAAAAGAACCGGACGACGTTGGCGTTACCGTCAGGTATTACCTGATGGTATTACCGACGGTATGCCTGACACCGCCGCCGGCCGCTCTCCTTGCATAGGAGGCATCATGCAAGAGAATTTGCTTGAAATGCGCGGAATTGCCAAAGAATTTTCGGGAGTTTACGCGCTGCGGGACGTGAACCTGTCCGTGCGCGGGGGCGAGATTCACGCCCTGGTAGGCGAAAACGGCGCGGGTAAGTCCACCTTGATGAATGTACTGTCCGGGGTGTATCCCTACGGGACGTATACGGGTGAAATTCACTACGGCGGTGAATTGTGCAAGTTTCACACGATAAAGCAGAGCGAAGAAAAGGGCATCGTCATCATCCACCAGGAACTCGCCCTGATCCCCTACCTTTCCAT
>JAITGJ010000194.1 GCA_031280705.1 Spirochaetaceae bacterium | reverse complement strand
ATTTTGCCTTTGCCCTGTGCCCGGCCCTTGCGGAAATTACCCTGCCGGGAACCCTTGAAAGCATGGGGACCGGCGTGTTTGAAGGGTCCTCCGCCCTGCAAATCTGCCGGATACGCGCTTCCGTGCCGCCCGCTGCCGGGTCCGGCCTCTTTAACGGGTGTCCCGTTGTGGCGGTGCTGGTTACTACCATGCAGGCGTACTATCAGTACGCAAACCACACCGCCTGGGGCGCGTACAAAGAGCGCCTCCGCCTTGCGGAGCCGGATCCTTCATATATAAGTTACGAGATCTATTTTGATTCCGGGGAACGGCGGACCAACCGGGACGATCCGCTCAAGCTGCCCACCCGCTCGACTGCGCCGTCTTCGCGGCTGGTGCTCGCGCCGGTGCTCTGGGGCTTTAGCGCTGGGGCGGAATTTACCTGGACGGTGCGCACAGCCACGGTTGACGCAGAGGGCCACGCCACGGCGGGGAGCGAAACCACTGCGGGAAGCCGGGGCACGGCGGAGTACTTCAATTTCCAGAGCGCCGCGCCGGGGACCTATCTGGTAAGCTGCACGGCGCGCGAAGCGGGGAACACCGCGTCCGCCGCCGTGCTGGTGCAGGTGGTAAACCCCGCCGCGGCCCGCGCGCGCGGCCCCCAGAGCAGCCGGAGCCCCAACGCCTGTTACGGCGCGGTGGACGCGCCCCAGCAGCATTTGGGAATGTATCCCGGGTTCGATATTTCCGGGGAAAACGGCCACGGGGAAACGTGGATGACCGCTCAACATGGAAAGCGCCTCAGGAACGAACCAACAGAAGAACCGGGTGTTGGCCCCTACTGGGGCGGCTGGTCCCTGGGGCCGCTGGGCTACCTCATCTTCGGCTTTGACCACAGCATCATGGCGCGGGAAAGCGGGGACGAGATAGGGATTAGGGGCAACGCCTGTAGCGGCTGGGAAGAGCCGGGGATTATCTCCGTCATGCAGGATACCAACGGGAACGGCCTCCCGGACGATACCTGGTACGAACTTAAAGGGAGCCAGCACGGGCGCTATGGGCACATTCCCCGCTACGCCATGCGGTATTTTTATCCCTTTAAGAAAACAGGAGGCAGTAGTTTTAGACCGGTAGGAAATTTTGTCTGGGTGGATAACCGGGGAAATACGGGGGCGGAACGGCAGCCCTACCCGTGGTTTGTAGCCGGGGAATCCATCACTTTTTCCGGAACCATCGTGGCGCAGGGAACCGGTATGACCGGCTATACAGATACCCATGACACAAAGTTTTCCATCGCGGACGCGGTACAGGCGGACGGTACGCCGGTAAGCCTTGACCATATCGACTTTGTACGGGTGCACGGAGCGGTAACCGGCGGCGGCTTTGGCGGCTATTCCACCGAGATAGCCGGTATGGCGGACGCTTCCATACCGCTTGACGCGGCCACCCTCCCCGGCGAACCGGCCGCCACAGAGGGGCAGTACAACTACACCTTTATCAACGATTCAGGCTACGTCTTAACTGTGGACCTGTATATCTTAAGCGAGGGAAATGCCGTCCAAATGACCCGCTTTACGCTGGACACGGGCGTAACCGCGATAAAGCAGTACCAGTTTAACCCGCTCATCGTGGAGTTTTCGGGCGGCAACGCGGAGCTTGCCATTACCAGCTCCACCGCCCGCTTTACCAGCACCGGCGGCGGCGGGATATAGCGCTGTGCGTGCCGCAGGGCTTTGCCTTGCGGGTCCCTCCGGTCCCTGAGCGCCCCAAACGTACCGTGTGGGGAAGTCGAAGGGCCGGGGGCCTATCAAGGGAGTTTGTATGAGGAACCGTCCTTTTTACGCGGCGCTGGCAGGGGTCCTCGCCGCCGTCTTTGCCGCTTGCCCCATGGACGCTCCCGTGGAGCGGCCCGTTACCATCACCCTTGCCACGGCGGAAGAGCGCGCGGTAATCGCCTTCCTTGAGGGCGCGTGGTTTTCCGGCGCGGGCGGCCAAACCCTTGTCGGCTACCGTATCGGCAAAATCGAAAACATCGCGCGGGACCTCGCGGAATACCCGGACCTGGCCTACTGGACGGACAAGGGCTTTGACCCCGCCGCCCCGCGCGTACTCTGCGGCGCATCCGGGAGCGGCGGCGCCACTGGAAGTGGCGGCGCCGGGAACGGCGTGGTCAAACCCGGCGCGTATTACATTTACTACTATGATAATTTTGAGGATGACTACTTCGGCTATCTCGCCGTGGTCCACGTGGTGAACATCTTTCAGGCGGCGGAAGGTGAGCCGCCACAGGGCGCTCTCATCATCGAATACCTTGAGCATTGCTTTCCCGAATGGGCGGATTTTACCGCGCCCCTCCGCCCGTTTTGCGCCGTGTATTACCGCATACTTTCCCGCGCGGCGGACGGGGCCGGACACGACACGGTGCAGATGGCGAACCCCGTGAATCTGGCAAAGCTGGACGAGTGGAGCCGCTCCCAGATACCCGGTAACGGTCCGCCCCTCCCCGCGATCCACTACGCCGTGGAAACGGCGGCCCTTGACGAGGCGCGGGCAGCGTTCCGCGCGGGCACGGACGCGGCCTGCATCAACTGGGGCGTGGTTATGCCGCAAAACCGCGAACACTCCCCCGTCGGCTAGTCCGCACGCGGCTCTGCCCAACGTCCCCGCAAAAGAGCGCCCGGTCAGTAACGCCGTGCGTGTGGCCCCGCCGGAGAATTGCGCGGCCTACATCAACTGGGGCGTGGTCATGCCGCAACACCGCGAACGCCCCCCCGTCGGCTAGCCCGCACACGGCTCTGCCCAACGTCCCCGCAAAAGAGCGCCCGGTCAGTAACGCCGTGCGCGGTCCTGCCGGAGAATTGCGGGGTTTTTTGCCTC
>JAITGJ010000132.1 GCA_031280705.1 Spirochaetaceae bacterium | reverse complement strand
GAATAAAAACCTGTTATTCCCCCTGATTGATTTCCCACATTAATTAAAAGCACTCCATTGGCACCTATTTTGGCGGCTTGATTTTTAAGTTCCGCCATTACACGGTCCTGTGCCGCTTGCGACGAAAATTCAACATCACTGGATGATTCCACTATACCAATAGTTTCATATTGGGATGGTGGTTCGAGGTAAATCTTTACCACGGCAGGATCAATAGCCGGCCTCACATTTCCAGTGATAATTGCCGATCCGGTTGCGCAACCAAATAAAACAGCAAAAACGAGGATTATTGTGGTGATTTTAAAAAACCGCATTAGTGCCTCCTAAAAATCTGTTATTTATTATAGCATAGGCAGTTTTTTTTGTCAATATGTTTTTACAATTATTTGTGGCAATTATTTTTAAAAAACTTTAGGGCGCATTGCATATAACAGGCCCATTACCGCTCCAGGTCCGCAAGCGGGATGGGGCGGGGATTTGCGTTTTCTCCTTCTACACGGGAAAGTTCTTCCATCAGTTCCCGGCCCCGGCGGGAAAGTTTTGCGGGGATTTGTACCATCACCTTGATATAGAGGCTGCCCCGCCGCCCGGCAAGGGGCACGCCCTCGCCGTTGATGCGGAGGAGTTTGCCGTTCTGGACGCCTGGGGGGATTTTTACTTTAATGGTTTTATCGTCCAGGGTGTGAACATGAATTTCCGCGCCCAGGCTTGCCTGGGTAATGGAGACGGGCACGGCGCAGTACAGGTCCGCGTTTTGGCGTTCAAAGTACTCATGAGACGCCACCCGGATAAATACGTAGAGGTCCCCCGGCGGCCCGCCGTTTGGCCCCGCGTCGCCCTGGCGGGGCACCACGAGGCGTTTCCCGTTTTCGATGCCTGAAGGAATGGTAATCTGGACTTTTTGCCGCTTTTTCCGGGTTCCCGCGCCGCCGCATTCCTTGCAGGGGTGTTCAATGATGGTGCCCTCGCCGTGGCAGTTATGGCAGGTTGAGGCCATTGAGAAAAAGCCCGAACTCTGGCGGATTTGGCCCGCGCCTTCGCAGACCGGGCAGGTTTTTCGCCCTGAACCCGCCGCCGCGCCGCCGCCGCCGCAGGACGGGCAGGCTTCGCTGCGGGAATACTGAACCTCGACCTTGGTGCCGAAGACGGCGTCCTTGAAGGGGATTTCGATATCGTAGCGGAGATTTGCCCCGGAGCGTGGCCCGGAACGTCCGCCGCCGCGCCCGCCGTTGAATCCCCCGAATCCGCCGCCAAAAATTGTATCGAAAATACTGCTGAAATCTCCGCCGCCAAAAATATCTTCAAAACCCCGGAAGTTACTCCAGTTGTGGCCCTCTCCGGCCATGCCTTCCACGCCGGCAAAACCGAATTGATCGTAGGCGGACTTTTTGTGATCGTCTGAAAGAACCTCGTATGCCTCGGTAGCTTCCTTGAATTTTTCCTCCGCCTCTTTGTTCCCCGGATTCCGGTCAGGATGATACTGAATGGCGAGTTTACGGTACGCTTTTTTTATGTCGTCTTTTGATGCTTCTTTGGGTACGCCAAGTACCTCGTAATAGTCCCGTTTTGCCAAAATCTCACCCTTGTCAAAAAATCTTTCGCACAGCGGATTCCGCCTTTTGAGCCGTCCCGGTCCGTGTGTTCAACGGCGCAGGCGGTTGCTCCCCGCTCAAAGCGTGTCTTGAGCGGGGAGGGGATTTATTTATCGTCCACGACCTCGTAGTCGGCTTCCTCGGCGTTTTTGGTGTTGCCGCCGTCTCCGCCGGAAGCGCCGCCCTCTGGTCCCCCGCCGGGATTTTCCGCACCGGGAGCGCCGCCGCCCTGCTGGGCGCCCTGCGTCTTGTAGAGGGCTTCGGCTATCTGGTAGGACACCTGCTTCAGCGCCTCGGTTTTTGCCTTGATATCCGCGGCGTCGTTGCCTTCCAGCGCCTGCTTAAGGTGCGCGATGGCTTCTTCGGCGCGGGACTTGTCGGCGGAATTTATCTTGTCGCCCAAGTCCTTGATATTTTTTTCGGTGGAGTAGATCATCGTGTCCGCTTCGTTCCGGGCTTCGGCCTTTTCCTTCTCCCGCCGGTCCTCTTCGGCGTGGATTTCCGCCTCTTTGACCATGCGGTCGATGTCCGTGTCGGAAAGGCCCGACGAACTTTCGATGCGGATTTTCTGTTCCTTGCCGGTTCCGAGGTCTTTCGCGGAAACATGCACAATGCCGTTGGCGTCGATGTCGAAGGTAACTTCGATTTGCGGCACGCCGCGCGGCGCGGGCGGAATGCCCACCAGGTCGAAACGGCCCAACGTGCGGTTCTGGCTCGCCATTTCCCGCTCGCCCTGCAAAACCTGAATTGAGACCGCCGTCTGCCCGTCCGCCGCGGTGGAGAATACCTGACTTTTGCGGGTGGGGATGGTGGTGTTGCGCAGGATGAGTTTTGTCATCACGCCGCCCAGGGTTTCGATACCGAGCGAGAGGGGCGTAACGTCAAGGAGGAGCACATCTTTTACGTCGCCGCCCAGAATACCGCCCTGAATGGCCGCGCCGATAGCCACCGCTTCATCGGGATTAACGCCCTTGTTGGGTTCTTTTTTGAAGATATCTTTCACGATCTGCTGTACCGCCGGAATACGGGTAGAGCCGCCCACAAGGATTACCTCGTCAATTTGTTCGGCGGTAAGTCCCGCGTCGGCAAGGGCTTTTTTGCACGGTTCCTTTGAGCGATCCAGCAGATCGCTGACCATCTGTTCAAAACGCGCCCGGGTAAGGGATTTCTGGAGATGCTTCGGCCCCGACTGGTCCGCGGTGATATAGGGGATGTTAATTTCCGTAGTCTGCATGGCGGAAAGCTCGATTTTCGCTTTTTCGCTTGCCTCCCGCAGGCGTTGCAGCGCGATGCGGTCTTCTCCGATATTGATGCCCGTGTCTTTTTTGAATTCGGCGATAAGCCATTCAAGGATTTTGAGGTCAAAGTCATCGCCGCCCAGATGGGTATCGCCGTTGGTGGATTTTACCTCGAACACGCCTTCGCCCAGTTCCAGAATGGAAATATCGAACGTACCGCCGCCCAAATCGTACACGGCGATGGTTTTTTCTTTCTTTTGATCTTTGTTAAAGCCGAAGGCGAGGGAGGCGGCCGTCGGCTCGTTGATGATCCGCTTGACTTCAAGACCGGCGATTTTGCCCGCGTCTTTGGTTGCCTGCCGCTGGGCGTCGTTAAAGTAGGCCGGCACGGTGATGACCGCTTCGGTAACGGTTTCGCCGAGGTAATCCTCCGCGGTTTGCTTCATTTTTTGAAGCACGAAGGCGGAAATTTCCTGCGGGGAATAGTTTTTCTCCTCGATGGCGACCCGCAAATCATCGGCCTGTTCCACCACATGGTAGGGAACGCGCTTCATTTCCGCGGCCACTTCGGAAAACCGGCGGCCCATAAAGCGCTTGATGGAATAAACCGTGTTTTCCGGATTGCTGATCATTTGATTTTTGGCCGGGGCGCCCACGACTCGTTCGCCCCTGCTGGTAAAACCGACAATGGAAGGCGTCGTGCGCCCTCCCTCAGAATTCTGGATAACTACCGGCTCACCGGCTTCCAGCACCGCGACGCATGAATTGGTAGTTCCCAGGTCAATACCGATAATTTTTCCCATTTCCAGTCTCCTGTTTGTATGTCCGGCTTCACGTCCGGACTAAATCAAAGGCGGTTTTCCCGCTTCCGGGCGCCAAACCAGCCCGTTATGCTCCTGTATCCGCCGTTTCCGGAATACCGCCGTCCGCCTTCCCCGGCCCGGCCTCCAGCCCACGTCCGGCATCCGGGCCGGCTGCCGGCCCACGCTCGGAAGCCGGCCCACGTTCAGAAGCCGGCTGAAGTTCGGAAGCCGGCTGAAGTTCGGAAGCCGAACGAAGTTCGGCAGGCATCAGCACCTTCACCTTTGCCGCCCGGATGACCCGGTCTTTCAGGCTATAGCCTTTGATGAAGTCTTCCGCCACGACCGGTTCGGCAATATCCGCGGACTTGTCCATCATGATCGCCTCGTGCCGGTTTGGATCGAAGGGTTCCCCCGCGGAATCGAACCGTTTAAGGCCCCAGCGGTTTTCAAGCTGGGAGAGGAGGCGTTTTTCGATCATGGAAATTCCTTCGTGGAGAGACGTAAAATCCTTTGCCGCGGGCGCCTCGCCTAAAGCCGCCGAAGTTTCCGCGGCTTTGATGGCCCGCTCAAGATCATCGATCACCGGGAGCAGGTCCAGAATGAGGCTCTGGTTGGCAAAATCCACCGATTCCTGCTTTTCCCGGGTTACCCGCTTGCGGAAATTGTCAAAATCCGCCGCTTTTCTGAGGTACTGATCCTTTACTTCCAGAAGCTCGTTTTCCAGCGCGGCTATCCGTGCTTCCGCGCCGCCGTCCTGTTCCGGCGGGGCCATGTTTCCGGCGGCCCTCTGTCCGGCGCTTCCCGCTTCCCCGGCCCCGTCCTCCGGAATGGCCGCTTCCGTATCTTCCGCCGTACCGGCCTGGTCCACCGTCTCTTGCGCCTGGGCCGTTTCCCTGTCTTTCATGCTGAAACAGATTCCTTGTAACCGGCGGCCGCTCCCAAAACGGGACGCTTTGAGAAAGCCGCGCGGATTAATAAATATCCAACTATAAGAAGAAAATACTTAAACTGCCGAAAAAAGGTCAAGCGAATTTTGCAAATTCGGTGAAAATTTATGCGCGCGGCCCGAAAAAAACCCGCCGGCGGCCCTTTCGCGTGGTTAAGCGCCGCCGGGACGCCCTGCGGGCGCTTCGCCGTTACGGTAAGCTGCCCGGCGCGGGGGGATCCGCAGCCTGGTCCCGGCATCTGCGCGGTTTGGGCAATATTCCTCATTTTTGCCGGTTTTTTTGAAAAGATCCGGTTGCGCCGCCTTTGCCTTTGGGTTTTTGCTTGCCGCTGTGATAAGGTTTTGGGTGAAGGTTTCTCAATTCATCATAGCCAAAGGCGGGAGCCATGAAGGAAGGCAAGTTTTACAGCAATGTTCCCATGGAACGCCGCCGGAGCGATCTTCTGGATCGGCCCCGCGTGGACGGCATTCTGGAACAGGCAACGCGGCAGCAGGTCGTATCGGTATGCGCCGGGGCGGGATTTGGCAAAACGGTTTCGGTTCATTCTTTTTTGCAAAAAAGGGATTTTGTTACCGTATGGCTCCAGTTTTCAGAGCGCGATAATCTTCCCGCCCGTTTTTGGGAAAATTTTTCCGGGGCCATATCCGCGGTCAGCCGGGAAACCGCCGCGCGTCTTGCCGAGCTTGAATTTCCCGGCACGGACCGGCTGTTCGCGCGCTATCTTAAAATTCCCCGCCAGGAGGTGAACAAGGACGCAAAATATATTTTTGTGTATGACGATGTTCACCTTATTACGGACAGGCGGGTGCTCCGCTTTCTGGAACATTCGATTAATGAACCGTTTTCAAATATCACTTCCATATTGATTTCCCGTTTTCAGCCGGACTTTAATTTTGAGCGCATGGCCGAAGAGGGCGTCCTGACACGCATTACCGAGTGGGATCTCAGATTTAACCGGGAGGAAGTCCTGCGTTATTTTTCACTGCTCGGCATCAATCCCCCGGCGGAAGTGCTGCACTCCGTGTACCGGGACACCGAAGGCTGGGCGTTTGCCGTCCGGCTCGCGGCGCTGGCCCTGAAGCACGACCGGTCCGGCTATGCGCTCCAGGGAATGCGGAGCAATATCTTCCGCCTGATTGAATCGGAAGTAATGTCCATTCTGCCCGCGGGAATGCGGCGTTTTTTGGTGAAGCTGTCGCTGCTTGAACATCCCGCGCGGGACCTCGCGGCGGAACTGGGCGGCGCGGATTGTCTTGCGCGGCTTGACGGCATCAGTTCTTTTTTGCACTACGACAATTACCGCAACGCGTACCGGATTCATAATCTTTTTCTGGAATACCTCCAGGAAAAGCAGGCAACAGAGCTTGCGGAGCAGGAAAAAAGGGATATCTTCCGCCGCGCGGCGGCCTGGAGCGTAAAAAACCAGCGGCTTGTCGACGCGATAACCTACTATGAAAAGGCGCGGGACTACAACGAACTGTTCGAGGCCGTGTATTCCCGTGTTCCGGCGGTGCTGCCGGTGTCCCTCGCACAGATACTGTTCAGCGTATTTGAGCGGGCGGACCTTGATTTTACCATGCTGGGCCCCGCCGCATGGATCATTTACATACGGCTTTTTTTCAGCACGGCCCGTTTTGGAGAATTGATAGATCTGCTTACCGGGGAAATTATCCCGCTGTTTGAAAAACTTCCCCGCTCCGCGCGGAAACACCAGGCGCTCGCGGTATGTTACTGCGGACTGGGACGCGCGCGTTTTTATTCGGGCGCGCACACGGAAGATTATTCCTATGTTGATGATTTCCGGCGTTCGTATTACTACCAGAATATCAGCGGATATATTCCCCCGCCGCCGGTTACGGTTACGAGCCTTACCTCCTGGGTGTGCATCGTAACGAAGGCGGGGCAGGAATCAATGGAAAAATTTCTGGAAACCCTGGCCCAGGTTTCCCGGTATACCGCCCTGGGCTGGAACGGCTACAACTGGGGCATAGACGATCTGGGCCGCACGGAATACGCGCTTTTCCGGGAAGACTTTGACGGCGTTGAACAGTTCGCGCGGTCCGCCGTGCAAAAGGCGCGGGAACACCAACAGTTTGAAATTGAAACGCGCGCGTTCTTTTATCTTCTGCGCATGTACCTTGCCCGGGGCGATGTTGACGCGGTCAATACCTGTCTTTCTGAACTTGAACGGGCCCTGCATAATCCCGAATATCTGAACCGCCAACTGCTTTACGATATTGTTTCGTCATGGTTTTATGTCCAGACAGGAAAGTGTGAAAAAGCCGCACCCTGGCTCAAAAATGATTTCGAAGAAAGCGATCTCCACTCGCTGATTCATGGGCTTGAAACCCTGGTCAGGGCAAAATACCTGTTTGCGGAAAAACGCTACCCCGCTGTTCTTGCCGCACTGGGAAACCGGGACAACAATTACGACGGCGCGGGGGCGTTTCTCTTTGGCAGAATCGGCGTCAAGGCGCTGGAGGCGGCGTGCCGTTACCGGCTCCGCGACCTGGACGGAGCGTTTGCCGCGCTGGAAGAAGCCTGGTCGCTCGCTTCTCCGCAGGGGCTTTTTATGACGTTCACCGAACTGGGAAAAGATACCCGCACCCTTATCGACGCGTACTTCAGGAAGCGCCGCCGCCGGATACCGGAAAAAGCCCTGCGTTCAATACGGCGCAACGCTTCGGCCTACGCGAAAAAACTTTTCGCGTTTCGTGAGGCCTGCCACAAAAGCCGGGAACATGGCGCGGCGGCGCTTTCCCCCCGGGAACAGCAGGTTCTTGACGGCCTTGGACAGGGATTTACCCGCGAGGAAATTGCCCGCGACCTTTCCATTTCTATCAATACGGTGAAGAGCGCGGTCCGCAGCATCTACATCAAGCTGGGGGCGGTGAACCGGGCCGACGCGGTGCGTATAGCCGCAGCCAGCTATCATGACACATGAACCGTTCCACGGCGGTACGCCGGCGATGCTCCCCGGCCAGGCGGCGCTGGACCGGCCGCGCGTCGACCGCCTCTTGGCGGAAGCGCTCCAAAGCGCCATTACGCTGGTTACCGCCGCCCCGGGGTATGGCAAAACCCAGGCCGTCTACTCGTTTCTCCGCAAAACGGAAACGGTAAATTTCTGGGTTCAGATTTCCATACAGGACAACCTGGGCACGCGATTTTGGGAAAACCTCACCGGGCATATAGCGTCCTACCGTGTGGAAACGGCGGACGCGCTCCGGCGGCTGGGCTTTCCCAGTACGGCGCGGCAGTACGACCGTTTCCGGGCGATTCTGGAACAGGTCCTGACGCGGCAGCGGCGTGTCGTGATTGTGTTTGACGATTGTCATCTGCTGCATCCGGGACCGGTGCTTGAGCTTATCGAGCGCACCGTTATGACGCCGCCGCATTCCCTGCAGGTGATCATGATTTCCCGTACCGATCCGGCGCTCAATATCATGTCGCTTCTTTCCAAGGATGTTGTCGCTACGATTACTGCCGACGATCTGCGCTTTACGCCCGAAGAAACCGCCGCGTATTTTTCCCGGATCGATGTACCGCTGCCGGAGGAAGAAATTGCCGCCATCCAGCGGGATACCGACGGCTGGCCGATGGCCGTGGCGGCGCTGGGGCAGGAACTGGTCCGTCTGCCCCCCCGCGAGCGGAGCAGCGCCCTGCCCCGGATCCGGGAACTTTCGTTCCGCCAGATGGAACACGATTCATACGCGGCCCTGCCGCCTGAACAGCGAAAATTTCTTGTGGAACTTGCCCTCATCGAACACTGGCCGCCGGAACTGCTCGCGGAGTTTGCCCCCGGCCGCAATCCCGCCGATATTCTGGACCGGGCGGGTCCCTTTGTGCAATACGACAGTAACCGCCAGAGTTACCGGCTGCATCATCTTTTCGCCGAATTCCTCCGGGAGAAAAGCGGCGAAATTACTGATGATGAAAAGCGAAACGTCTATAACCGCGCCGCCGCGTGGTGTGCGAAACGGCAGATGCGCATGGATGCGGCCCGGTATTACGCGCTGGGCCGCAATTACCGGGGGCTTATTACCATAACGGCGTCATTTCCCCGGCTCGTAAGCGAAGAGACCGCACGGTTTTTTATCGAAACCATTGACCGGCTTCTGTCCGCGCCGGAAACAACCGGCGGAAAAACAGCGCCCGGCGACGCCGAGGATATGCTGTACCTCCGCTATATGGAACGCACCCGTTTTCTCCTTGCGCTTGAACGCATGCAGGAAGCGGAATTCGAATGTCTTGCCGCAATACGCCTCTTTACCGGCTGGGACAGAAGCCTCCTCGTGGTGCGGATACTTGCCGCGAATTACAACAATCTGGGAGACATTGCCCTGTATAAAAGCCTGTTCGACAAGAATTATGATTTTTCCTGGTACGAAAAAGCGGCGCGCTGTTATTCTCAAAACACGCCGCCCGGTGTTGACAGTGATTGTGCGCTTACGCCCTATATATGTCCGGTTGGCTGGCCCGCCGGAAGCGAGGAATACGACCGGGCCATCGCCGCCATCCGCGCCTTTATTCCCTTTACGGTCTTTACCATGAACGGCGGCTACTACGGCCTTGACAGTCTTGCCATGATGGAATACGCGTGGTTTCGGGGGAATCTTGCCGATGCGGAAATCCGTGCGCGGCAGGCGCTCTACCAGGCCCGTGAAAAATATCAGTACGCCATTGAATGCCGCGCACTGTTTTTTCTCCTTCGCATTGCGCTTGCGTCCGGAAACCTTGCCGAAGTGCGGGAGGCGATCCGGCAGATGGAGACCCTGCTTGAGATCACCGAATTTTCCAGCCGGTACGCCATTTATCACGTGTGTATAAGCTGGTTCCACGCCCACTCAGGCCAGGCCGATCAACTGGACCAGTGGCTCAAAACCGAATACCTTGAAAAAGATCTTGGCCCCGACTGTTTTCAGATACTGGTGAAGGCGAAATGTTATTTTGCCGTTAAGCGCTACGCCGCGGTGCTGTACCTTCTTGAGGATGACCAAACGGCGGGCGGGATTTCGGGGGGATTCCAGCCTGCCGGGGACGGCGGCGGCTCCAAAACCGCGCGTGATTTTTTGCCGGCCCCCGGGCGGGAGCCGCCCGCGCCTCAATATGCCCTTATGGACGGCGGAGCGGCAGTTACCGGCGCGGAACCGGCAAAACCCCGGGAATATCTGTTTGGCCGTCTGGAAAAGCGGCTGCTCCAGGCGGCGGCCCTTGCGCGGATAAGTGAAGAAACCGGAGAAGAGGCCGCCGAAGCGATCCGCGCCATGGAGGAAGCGTGGCGTCTTGCGGAACCTCACGGATTTGAAATGCCTTTTATCGAACTGGGCGAAGAAACACAGTTTCTGGTGAGCCTTGCCCTTAAAGACAGCCGGTGCATTATTCCGCGGCCCTGGCTTGAAGAAATAAAAAGCAAAGCGTCCGCTTACGCCAAAAAAGCCGCGAAAATCGCCGATGTTTTCCGTACATCCGCCGCCGGGCACGGAAAAAACTCCCTCAGTTGGCGGGAAACCGCCGTTCTCAAGGCGCTTTCGCTTGGCTGGAGCCGGGAACGCATCGCAAAAAAACTCAATATGTCGCTCAACACCGTCAAGGCGGAGATTGGCAGCATTTACGACAAACTGGGCGCGGTAAACCGGGCGGACGCCGTGCGTATTGCCATCGAAATGAAGATTTTTAGCCGTTAGGGTGTATTGCGTTCAAAATAGTCTCCGTATGGTTATAACAGGAGGCTATACATGTGGAGGAACAATCCCTCCCTCGCCAGCATAATCGGACGGCGGGAAATTGAGCCGCTTTTCATCCGCGCGGGTGAAGCGCTCAAACCCTACGAAGAGGCTACCGGTACGGCGGCCACGGTCCTTGATTTACAGGGCCGCTCCGCGGGCGAGGAGCATAATGCCATCTGTTTTAAATTCTGTGAACAGTGCATGGCGCGGAACGGAAATCAATCCCAGGGATCACAGGGGAAAACGGATGCGGCGCCGGACGGCATCCGCGCAAATACTGCGGCCGCCAATAATGACGCGGCTGTTATTGGCGGCGCTTCAGGCGGTCCGTCCGGGACCCGGGACGCGCCGGCTGAAACAACAACCGAAAATCCCTGCGCGGCGCTGCACGCATCCGCGGTACGGCGGGCATGCCGCACGGGAGAAATTTATATTTACAAATGCGAAGGGGGGCTGCTATTCTGGATGGCTCCGCTCTTTGCCAACGGCCATTCCCCCGGCGCCCTTATTGCCGCCGCAGAGGGAAAAACCCGGGAAGAAGTAACGGATTTGGCGGAATTACTGCACCTTGCCGCGGAACAAATATCCCGTTTTTCCGGCGAAGTCCGGGAGGCGGGCCGGAACCGCGTGGAAAATCCGCCGGAAGGAAAAATCCGCCTGGTGCGCCGGGAAGAAGCCGAACCGGACCTTTCGTGGCCGCTCGACCGGGAGCGCGTGCTTATCGCGGCGCTTCGCCGGGGAGACGGAGACGCCTGGCGCAAGGCGCTGGGAGAACTGCTCGATTATATTCAGGGGGCCACCCACAACGATTTCGACTTTATGCGCCACCGGGTTATGGAGCTTACGGTGCTGCTTTCGCGGGCGGCACTGTCGCCGGGAAAACGGGAAAACTACGGAGAGGTTTTCGGTACGGTACGCCGGGCGGAAGATATTCCGTCCCCGGACGGGGCGCCGTCCGCCGCCGAAATTCCCTGGACAGAAAATCCGGCGGAACCGGAAATACTCGAAAACAACAACCGCTGGTTCCGGCGCATTCAGGATGCAACTTCCGCGAAGGAACTCGCGGGACTTCTCCGCCTCATCGCGGAACGGCTTTCTTCGAACATTTTTTCCTTCAAGGGCGTGCGCCATGCGTCTGCCCTGCGCCGGGCGGAGCGCTTCATCTGGGACAACTACACCCGCAAGATAAGCCTTGACGAAATTGCCCGCGCGTCAGGACTTTCGGGGCCGTATTTTTCCAGCATCTTCAAGGAAGAGATGGGAGAAAAACTGTCGAACTATCTTAACCGTCTGCGCGTGGAGCGGGCCATGACGCTGCTTGCCGAATCGGATAAATCGCTTAATGACATTGCCGCTTCCTGCGGCTTTGAGGATCAAAGCTGGTTTTCCAAAATATTCAAGTCATTTACCGGCGTAACGCCCGGTAAATACCGCGAACAGGGACAGGGCGGATTTTCCGCGCAGGAACCAAGGGAGCCCAGGGCTTTCAAGTCCTGGGCGGACATCCGGTTTTCTCCGGAAAACCGGAGGGCTGAAAACAGCAAGGAAACAGGCTAATTATGAGCAGCAATACTATCCGGAACGGAGACCGGTCAACAAACGGACAGGGAAAACACAATGCGCTTAAGCCGGGGACGCACAAAACCCCGGCGGTGCTCCTGCGGGCGCTCAAGGTACTGCGCATCTATACCGGCGCGACCGGCGCGAAGGGCTGCGTGCTCGAACAAAACGGCCTTCCCATTCCCGAAATGATGGAAGAACTTCTTGACGACAGGAATCCCTGTCTGTTCTGCATCAGGCACCGGAGCCGTGCGGAACAGCCGGTGGCGCCGCGTGATTTTACCGCCTCGCCCTGCCACGGCCTGCACTGCGACGCGGTCAAAAAGGCGTCCCACTACGGCGGCTCCTACATCTACATCTGTGAGGCGGGCCTTATGTTCTGGACCTGCCCCGTTGTGCGGAACGGCGAATTTTCCGGCGCGTTGATCGCGTCCGGCTTTACCGGTATTGATGTGGAAGAAAGCATCCGTATCATGCTGTCCTTTGCGGAAGGCGGCGCGGATGCGGAACAGGTCCGCGCCATGATGACGGCGTTTCCCCATGCCGGCGCGGACCGGGTCAGGGCCCTTGCGGACATTCTGCTCACCTGCGCACAATCACTGTCGGAGGCGGGCGAGGATTACCACGAAACCCTCCGGCGGCGCGCCATGCAGCAGGCCGTTATTTCCGAGCAGCTTGCGCTGCTGCGCCGGCAGTACCCCGAAGGCGGCCCCATGCCGGGCTATCCCCTGGACAAGGAGCGGCTTTTGCTTTCGGCGCTGCGCCGTGGCGACAACGAGACGGGCCGGAAAGTGCTGAATGAACTTCTGGGCGTCCTGTTCTACACAAACCCGGATGAATTCAACTATATCCGGTTCCGCGCGCTGGAATTGGTAGTATTGCTGTCGCGCACAGCGGTTTCTCCCGGCTTCGGCGAATCGGCAATGCTTGAAACCAATAACCGCTACCTCAAACAAATACAGGAAGTGGAAAACATTGGAGAGCTTACCGACGCGCTCCATGCCATTGTGGAAAACATGGCGGGACAGATTTTTTCCTTTCAGGGGGTCCGTCACGCCGCCGCACTGCAAAAGGCGGAGCGGTTTATCCACGAGAATTTTACGCGGAAAATCAGCCTGGGAGAAATCGCGGAAAATTCGGGCCTCTCCGCGCCGTATTTCAGCACGATATTCCGGGAAGAAATGGGAGAAAATCTTTCAAGCTACCTTAACCGGCTGCGCGTGGAAAAGGCCGGACGGCTCCTCACGGAAACAAATCTGAACCTTGCCGATATTGCCGGCTCCTGCGGCTTTGAAGACCAGAGCTGGTTCTCAAAAATTTTCAAAAGTTTTACTGGAACCAGTCCAGGTAAATACCGGAACCAGGGTGGAAGCCGCAACACGGGCGTCTCGGAGAACAGTTTTGCCGAAGATCTCCGTGCGGGAGAAGGGAACGGCGACCGGGGCAACGGGGATTGACGCTGCCCGGCGGCCCAGAGCCGCCGGGCTTGCGCTGGGCAATTTGCGCGTCAGGGATAGCGTTCCGGTTGTTTACGGCGTTTTGGCGGGCATAAAAGGGCTTTGCGAAGCATCGTACCAACGGTATGCGACCGTCCCCAAAAATGTACCGGAATGAGGCGCGGGAAGGAGCGTAGGCAACATAGTTACCGTAGCGACTGGACCTAGCCGCATGGAGGCCAAGCCCACTACCGGCGGCATCCTTGGCAAAGCCAAGGGCCGGCAAAGCCGGGGCGCGTAAACAGTCCTGTCATATGCCGTAATTTTTCTTGCCCGGAGCGGAGCCATGGATGACGGAGGGCATTTTTCAATGAATTTTATATTATTTTCTTAATTTAATTTCTATTTTTAATTTATTAAAATTTAGCTGGTTTAATACCCCGCAGCTCTGCTGCGGCTGAAATTAATGATATAATGGACTTGTTCAATAACCCGGTTGGTTATTTCACAAGTCTTGCAGAATTGGGGAATTTATTCCAGAAATTCCCCAATTCTGCCATTTTTAGCGGAAGTTGTTTAACAACTGAAGTTATTAAACAACTCTAATGAAGGATGAGCGAAATTATAAGAAAGTCCCATAATGTGAGTGTGATAATGTATCACATAGTATGCTCTGCAAAGTATAGAAGGACAGTAATAACTG
>JAITGJ010000129.1 GCA_031280705.1 Spirochaetaceae bacterium | reverse complement strand
CTGTCTATAATGTGGACACATTATAGACAGACTTCCTTGAAAATCGCATTTTCGCAGCCTTTAGGCGAGAAAATGCAAGGTCTGTCCGCAAAGTAACCGACTTTGTGGACAGACACTATCTAGTAGACGCCCGTAAAACATACGTCTTACGGGCGTTTATTCCGCTTTTTGGTATTTTACCGGGAATCAATCCGGCAAGGCAATACGCAAAACCTCATCGAACCGGTCTACCGGATGAAATTCAATACCCTTTTTAACGATATCGGGAATATCATCCAAATCACGGAGATTCTGCCGGGGAATAACGATATGTTTCGCGCGGTTTCGCCGGGCGGCAATGGTTTTTTCCTTGAGGCCGCCGATGGGAAGTACCTGTCCGGTAAGGCTCAGTTCCCCGGTCATGACAAGCCGCCCGGTAATGACGCGGTTCCGCATCAGCGAGAGGAGCGCCGTCGCCATGGTGATCCCCGCCGAGGGCCCATCCTTGGGGGTGGCCCCTTCCGGAATGTGCAGGTGGATGTGATTTTTTTCAAACCACGAAGCGTCCAGCCCGTAACATTCCGTGCCGAGCTTGCGGGCAACGGTCATGGCGATGGAGGCGCTTTCCTTCATCGTATCTCCCATCTTGCCGGTGAGGGTAAGGCCCTCCTTGCCCGGCACCGCCGCCGCCTCAATGATCAGCGTATCGCCGCCCATACTGGTATAGGCAAGCCCCACCGACATACCGGGGCGGTCGGCCTTCTTGACATCTTCCTCCGGGAAAAGGGGTTTGCCCAAATATTTTTCCACGGCTTTTTTATCAATGTTGAATTTCCGGGCCGGAACTTTTTCCGCATGGGCTTCCGCCCGGGAAGACGGCTCCGCCCCGCCGCCCAAGGACGCGGCATCCTCCGGGACGGCCGGAGGGGGCGGATTTTCCGCAGCGTGGGTTTCGCCCTCCTCCACCAGAAGTTTTGCCAGTTTCCGGTGAATCTTGTCCAGATTTTTCTCGAAATTCCGCACCCCCGCCTCACGGGCATAGCCATTGGCTATGTGCAGCAGAGAATCCCGCGAATACTTCACCTGATTTTTCCGGAGGCCGTTTTTTTCAAGGCTTTTGGGGAGGAGATAACTTTTGGCGATCTCCAGTTTTTCCGTATCAATATAACCGGGAAGTTGAATCACTTCCATGCGGTCAAGGAGCGGCGCGGGAATCGTGTCCAGCGTGTTTGCCGTAACGATAAAAAAAATGCCGGAAATATCAAACGGCAGGTCGAGATAATGATCCCGGAAACTGACATTCTGCTCGGGGTCCAGCACTTCAAGGAGGGCGCTTGCCGGGTCGCCCTGAAAACTGGCCCCCATTTTGTCGATTTCATCAATCATAAAAACGGGAGAGCGCGATTTGACGATTTTAAGGCCCTGAATGATTTTGCCCGGCAGCGCGCCGATATAGGTGCGGCGGTGGCCCTTGATCTCCGCCTCGTCCCGCATGCCGCCGACAGAAAAGCGGAAAAACTGCTTTCCCAGCGCCCGCGCGATGGATTTTCCCACGGATGTTTTTCCGACACCCGGCGGACCGGCCAGGCAAATAATGGAACCGGCGGGAGTTTTTGAAGCATTTTTCTGGCTTCCCGCCGCGTCCTGCCGCAGTTTACGTACCGCGAGGTACTCGACAATGCGGTTTTTTACATCCTGAAGGCCGTAGTGATCCTGCTCAAGAATTGTGTGGGCGGTGGTGAGATCGAAATATTCCTCCGCGCCTTCCGCCCAGGGAAGGCTTACAATCACGTCAAGGTAATTCCGGGTAACGACAAATTCCGCCGAGTTGGGGTCCATCAGGCTGAATTTTTCCAGTTCCTGCTCCACCGCTTCCTTGATCTCGCCCCCAAAGTTAAGAGCATCTACCTTCTCCCGGAATTTCTGATACTCGGAGCTTTTCGCGTCAGTGGCCATGCCCAGTTCGCTCTTGATCGCCTTGAGCTCCTCCTTGAGAAAATAATCCCGCTGGCTTTTCTCGATTTTTTCATTTATTTCTTTTTGAATTTTTTTCTGGATACGCAGCAATTCCTGTTCTTTTTTGATGAACACCAAAACCTGTTCCATGCGCTTGCGCACGTTCAGTATCTCAAGAATTTTCTGCTGCTCTGTTTTGTCGATATTAAGGATGCTGGCGATAAAATCCGCAATCTTTCCGGGATGATCAATATTGATCATGTTGAGGCGCATTTCTTCGGAAAAGAGCGGATTGTTTTCCGAAATCTGTTTCATCTCGCTGATCAGCGCCCGGGTCAGCGCCTTGATTTCGCTTGAGGCGTCCTCCTCCTCTTCCAGGTACTCCACCGCCGCCACAATGGGATTTGCCTGGGACAGGGGTTTTTTGATGCGGAAACGCTTCAGGGTGGAAATAAAAATATTCACCCCGCCGTCGGGAAGGTTAACCTTCCGCACGATTTTTGCCACGGTCCCCACCTGGTGCAAATCGCCGATACTGGGCGTCTCGCTCTCGTTTTTGAGCATCACCAGGCCGATAAGGCCGTCCCGCGAAACGGCGTCCTCCACCACCCGGACATCGGGCGGGTTCCCAATCATGATGGGCGTAAAAATTCCGGGAAAAATGGGGCGGCCCATCAGCGCTACCAGCGGCAGCCGGGGCGGCAGAAGCTGGTCCATGGGCACGACACTTTGATCTGGCATACAATCCTCCTTGAAAACAGCGTTGAACACGGCCCGGCGGCCAGGTTCAGCGTGAATCAGATATGGGACTTGTCCGGTAATCCCGGCAGTGCGCCGGGCGGGACCGGCGGCGATTTTGCCGCCGACTCATGTGAGGCTGTTACAAAACTGAAGTTTTACAACAGCCTCATGTATCTTGAATATCGCAAAAAAGCCCTTAAAAAGCAAGAAAATGCGGCCCAAACCCACGAAAAGCAGGGGAGAAAAGGCGAATCACCGGGGGAGCGCGCCGCGAGCGGCAGGCCGAATGACGGCGGCCACGGAGTATTAAACCCCTTCGGCCCGAATAAAAAAGCCTCCCGGGCCGCCCCGGAGAGGCTTTTTTGCGCAAAAAGGCGCCGAGCAGAGTCGAACTGCTGCATAACGGTTTTGCAGACCGCTCCCTTACCACTTGGGTACGGCGCCGTGCGGAAGGCGGCGAACCGGCTTCCACTTCTACCATACCGTTTTTTGCCGGACCGTGTCCAGTACCTTGCCCACAATCCGATCCTAACCTCCCGCGGCCCGTTCGCGCGGCCCTTCCTTACGCCGGGCCCCCCTCTCAATCCGCGCGCTTGACAGCTTCAAACAAAGCGTGTTAAGATACTTCATGAAAATAGGCGGCCCGGATGGGCCGTTATGTTGGAAGCGGGAAGGAACCATGATGCGGGCAGACTTGCTGAATGACAAAAAAGACCCGTATAAGGTCCCCCCCCCCCCCAACATTTAAATTCGTATTATCCGGTAAACAAAACCTTATCCCCTATAGATTTACTGTTTCCCGCACACACGGGAATGCCCGCCATCCCACGGCGGATAGTTCATACATCATCATCCCAAACAATCACCAAAGGAGCACTGTATGGCAGTTATTAACGACATAACCGAAGTTCTGCACAAAATCGAGGCAAAACTCTACCCCAACTATCTGGGCAAGGGTGAGGGGGCATACGTGGCGCGCGCAAAGGCGGAGGCTCCCCTTTCTATCGAAGACGTCTGCGCGGCGGCGAAAAACCGGGGCGGTTTTACCGGCCAATACGAAGACCTGGCGGAACACGCGCATATTTTTATCAACGAAGTGGTCTACCAGTTATTGGACGGGTTTTCCATACAGGTGGGCGGTTTCTGCTCTCTCCACGCCCGGATAAGCGGCACCTACCACGGCGCAAATGACCACATCGGCGCGGAAAACCTGCATGTGGCGTTTAGAACCCTTGGCCGCCTTAAAGAATTACTCCTCAAGGTAAAGATCGAAAACGAAGGCATTGCCGGGGACGGCGCGTATATCGATGAGATACAGGATGTACACAGCGAGTCACTGAACAGCATCCTTACGCCGGGAAATATGATCCACATAAGCGGGCATAAAATAAAGGTGGACGGAGAAGGCCCAGAAATAGGCGTGTGGTTTACCGCCAAAGCGGACGGGGCGCGTGTCAAAATTACCGGACATCTGGCGGTGAACCGCCCGGCGGAGCTGGTAGGCGTTATTCCCGCCCTTACCCCGGGGACCTACACCATGGAAGTGGTAACCCACTATTCCAGCGGCACCACCACCCTTAAAGAACCCCGTAGCATCAAGGCGGGACCGGAATTAACCGTACCGTGAGGGAGCGGATTATCTCCCAATAAAGGAGAGGATCATCTCCCAATAAGGGAGAGGATTCTCTCCTAACAAGGGAGCGGATCATCTCCCAATAAGGGAGAGAAACCTCTTTCAACAAGAGAAAGGATACGCTCCAATACGGGCGGAATATGCCGCCGCTTTGCCGGTTTGGGTACGGCTCCGCCAATGGAGCAGAACAGGAAAGACGGTATGCAATTGTTGAGGCGGCGTTTTGTGCGGCAAAACTTTCAGGCGAGGCTGCTACAAAACTTCAGTTTTGTAGCAGCAACCGTTAAAAAACGCGGTTTTGCGGCCCGCAGGGCGAAAAACCGCAAGAGCCTGTGCAAAAGTAACCGGCTTTTGCGGCAGGCTCAGGCTATTCCGCTTTACACAATAGCCATGCTTGCGGCGCTCTGTATCGCGGCCTGCGCCTCGCTGGGCGGCTCAGGCGGCGGAGAAGACGGCGTGGAAGCGGGGATTTTCGCATGGGGCGCTATCGGACGGCTGGATGCCCTTTCGGGGCCGCTCTGGACCGGGGACGGCGGCGCGAATATACGCCTTGCCGTGCTTGCGCCAGAGGCGATGGGCGGCGCGCCGGGCCATCTTCCCCTGTACATTCAGGGACTCCTGAACAGCAGCCTAAAGCGCCATTCGGCCATGACCCTCATTGACCGCCAAAACCTGGACAGGATTATTACCGAACAGAACCTCTCCACGCGGGGCCGGTTTTCGGACGCCGACTTTGTACGCATCGGCAATCTGACCAACGCGCGGTATATGCTGCTGGGTTCCCTGCAAAAACTCTCCGGCGACACCTACGCCCTGCACCTTACCGTAACGGAAGCCTCCACCGGGGAACAAAAGGCCGCCTTTACCGGCAGCGGTTCCCTTGCCCAGCTTGAAGGCTCAGGCGCCCTTATCAACCGGGCCAGCGTGGAACTCCTTGCACAACTGGGCGTAAAACTTACCGAAGCGGGACGGCTCTCCCTGATGGGCGGGAATACCGTTATGGTCCGTGCGGAAAACGCGCTGGCGCGGGGAACCGCCGCGCAGGCAACCGGGGACCAACTGGAAGCCCTGTTCAGTTACGCCCAGGCCGCGTCCTTTGACCCCGGCCAACGGGAAGCCCTGGCCCGGCTGGGAACGCTTTCCTCAACGATTAGCGGGGGGAGTATCAGCGCGCGTATCAGGAACGACATTCAGGCGCGGGACCGCTGGGTAGCAGTGTTCAAGCAAACGGCGCGATTCTATAACGAACACCCGCCATACGAACTTGTCTTTGACCCCTCCCTTGAACAGGAAGGAGAAACCGATTATGCCCGGCGCACGGCAACCCTGCTCATGCGCGTGGGACTGGTTCCCTCTGAGGCGGGTTTTGCCGCGCTCAACGCCCTCTTGGCAGGGCTGGAGCAGACCGGGCGGCGCGCCGTCTGGGGCTTTAACGGCTGGCCAATGGAGGACCTGGCCCCTCCGGTAAGCGGAACCAGATTATTCAGCGGCAGGAACGCCGCGAGCTTTACGGTGGAAGTGCTGCTCCTTAACGACCGGCAAAAACAGGTGGGCCGGGGTTCCATTACGCTCCGCATCCCGCCGCGCTTTGCCACAGGAAACGCGAGCGTTACGCCGCCCGCAGGGATCTTTGACCTTATCCGCTTCCGGGACGTAAAGGCCGACGAGCTTTCGCCGGTGCTGACTATCGTGATCAACTCGGTAAACGGGATACCTTCCCGCACCCTGAACAGCGCGGGCTATATGCGCATCGCGCCGGGGGATGTGGCGGCGAAGAGCGGCGGCGGCGGAACAGGCCAACAAGCGGGGTAATGAACAGTATGATGCCAGCGCGTACGCCCAGGCCATACCGTACTACACCGAGGCGATTACTCTTGCCCCAGATAATGCGGTCTATTACAACAACCGGGGGGCCGCATACCGGAACAACGGCGACAATCACCGGGCCATACCGGATTTTACCGAAGCGGTGCGGCTTAACCCGGACAATGCGCGCTATAAAGAAAATCTTGAAAGTGCTGGAGCGGCGGAACGGGCGGCGGCCGTACAAAGAATAAGCCTGGAAACCGCAAACATGGTACGGATACCGGGCGGAACCTTTACGATGGGCAGCCCGGCAAACGAGCCGCAAAGGAACAACCATGAAGGCCCTCAACATCAGGTAACGGTGAGTACGTTCTATATGGGGAAGTACGAAGTAACCCAGCGGGAATGGCGTGAAGTGATGGGAAACAATCCCAGCGGTTTTAGGGGGGACAATCTGCCGGTGGAGAACTTGAGTTGGAATGACGCGGTGGAATACTGTAACTGGCGAAGCCGGCGGGAAGGATTAATCCCCGCGTATACGATAAACGGGACGGATGTCCGCTGGAACCGCAGCGCCAACGGCTACCGGCTGCCGGCTGAGGCGGAATGGGAATACGCCTGCCGCGCCGGAACACGCGGCCCGTTCAGTACGGGAAACAATATAACCACGGGTCAGGCAAATTATAACGGGAATGGTCCCTACAACAACAACGCGAGAGGGGTATACCGGGGAAGGACGGTGAACGCGGGGCGTTTTGCGCCTAACGCATGGGGCTTGTATGATATGCACGGAAACGTGTATGAGTGGTGCTGGGACTGGTACGGAGCTTATACGAGTGAAGCACAGACAAATCCTGCTGGTCCGTCTGCTGGCTCTACCCGTGTCAATCGGGGCGGGTCGTGGGGCCGCGGGGCGCAGAACGCCCGTTCCGCCGGCCGGTACGGCAACGACCCGTCCTACCGGTTCCGGAACCTTGGCTTACGGCTGGTGCGCTCACCATAAAACGCAAAGCGTTTTATGGTGTGTAAGTTCCGCCCGGCAGCAAGGCGGGCGTGGGGCGGAAAGGCGGTGGTTGGTGAACAGTCCCCGCTTGGGCACACGGGTAATGTTTTGTAGGAAGAAAGGAAAACCAGGGAGAAAAAATGGGGGTTAAAGAAATTTGGTCAATAATAGATACACTACTCGGCAAAGTTGCTGTTCCATCCTATGAGAACGCCCGTGCCGCCCGTTCCCGGGGCGGGCCGTGAGCGAAGCGGCCATCTGATGGCCGCTCGTGTGCAAAGCGCATTGGTCAGGGCATCGGCCATGCCTGGCGAAAACGGACACGTACCTTAATCCGGTCCACGCCGGGCAGTTTTCCCGTATTCTGTATCATACCCTCAGACATTACCCAGGGCGTCATGGCCGGGAGCCGCTCCCACAGCCGAATCCGGTAGAAGCCGCTGTACGAGTTATTGTAGCCCGGCCCGTTGGTGCTCCGCCATCCCTGGCCATCCTCCATATTGATGCCCTCAACCCCCTGGTTGTTCGGGCTTAAAGGGTCAACCGGAGGATCCCCCGATGGTCCCCACCCCGTGAATGTGTAGCCCGCCTTCGGCTCAAGCGTAAAGACCGCGGTGTAGTAACCGCCCTTTTGCACGGTAAATCCGTGGCTGCTGCCCTGCGCTCCGGCGGTGCCGTAGAGGTATCCATCGGACAGGTTAAGCCGCCAGGGGTTTACCGACCCCCGGCTGTTGCCATAATCATGCCACTCAATGCGGTAATGCGCGCCAAGTTCATGCTGGCCGGCTTCATTGCCGTGTGGCCCCGTGCACGCGGGGGAATAGTACCACTCGGTTTCGGCATCCACCGACCGGTACTGCGCCGTATCTATCGTAACGGTTCGTAAATCACGGGAATAAACAAAGGCGCTGCCGGTATTGAAATAACGCACGTTCACCGTAGAAAAATTCGCGCGGGCAAGGTTGGTGGAGAGCATTGACAGCGATGGATTTTTCCACTGGAGCGCGACCGTTTTACTCGCATCATTGACAATGTGGAGATCGCAGTAAAACCGTTGGTTCCGCCCGTACCACAAATTATGGACCAGTCCCGTGCCCTGCGGATCGAACACCCGTACCGCGTAGACGCCCGGCGGAAGGCAGAACTCAAGCGTTTCCGTGGAAGAAAGCGTTCCGGTAAACTGATACACGATAAACCGCTCCGGGACGCCGGAGGCGCTGTTACTGTGCAGGACGCCGCCCTCCCCCAGTTGGTTTATCGACGCCTGCGGCGCAAGCACCGTCTGGTTTGACTGTACCACGCCGAATACATAGGCGTCCTTGCCTGCGTAAAAAGTTTCCAGAGACGCGGTGGGCCAGTCCAGAGAGGAATGTCCCTGCACGACGGGAAGCGGCTCTTCCGAAGCGGCCACCACCTGTACAATGGAGACCGGGCCATCCACCCCCACCAGTCCCGCGTGGTGAATCTGTACCGTTACCGCGCCCGTGGGCGTGTCCCGGTCCGGCACGCCCGGCGTGTATGGATCAAAATTGTACACTTTTGCCGCGCCCCCCGCGATAAAAATATTCCCGCAGTCGTAGGCGATCAGCTTTTCGTTAATCGTAATGCCGCTTACCGTGTGCGCGGGGTTTGCCGTGTAATACGCCCAGTGGTAGGAACCGCCCACGATGAGCAGTTTGTACGCGCCTTCAGGGAGTCCCGTAAAGCCGTTAAATCCGCCCTTTACCATAAACGGCTCGCCTGAGTAATCGCTCATGCCGTTATAGCGCAGATTACTTGCCGTGGGCGCTTTGGGGTAGGCCGCGTTCGCGGGCGGCACATAATCCTGCCACACGCCGGAAGCGGTCTCTTTATACAAATAGATTTTGAAAACCTTGAACGGCAATTTCCCAGAGTAGTGATTGTACACGGTAAGCGCGCCGGCCGTGGCGCTTCCGCCGCCGCCCCCGCCGCCTACCGTGGTTTTTGACGAATCCTCCGTAATAAACACTTCGCTGATCGTTTCATCAATCACGCGCGCGACTTCTTCGTAGTATTCGTTTGTCGCCACATAGCACTGGACGATATAGTCCCGCCGTGAACCGGGCGTGTCGCCCGCGCGGAGCGCCCGCACCTGCGAACCGCCGCCCTGCGGGATGGGACCGGAAAGCCCCACTTCTTCCGCCGCGTAATCGTTCACCTGTGTGCGGACCACCACGCGCGTAATCGGATCGTTCAGCAGTTTGTTTACGATGCGGAGCGACCCGAACCCGGAGGGGGGCCGGTCCGTGAGCAGAGAATCGGTGTATTCAACATCCACCACTTGCCCGGCGATAATGGTGCGCGACACGGCCACGGTGGGAATGTCCTTCCCCAAAACGCGGAAACGAATGGCCCAGCTTCCGCGCGGCAAAATCAGGTCCGGGGAAGACGCTTGCCCCGCCGCGATGTTGCCGCTCATACCCGCGGGCGCGGGGATAGCCACCTCGATCCAGGGTGCGCCGATGTTGTATTCAACGCCGGTAACGATAGAACCGGGGGATTTATTGACCACGTGCAGAAACCCTTCGTCATCGGAGAGAATGGTACCGGG
>JAITGJ010000044.1 GCA_031280705.1 Spirochaetaceae bacterium | reverse complement strand
CGTGGAACGCTCTACGAAATAAAGCCGCAAACAAAATCAACTGGAGGTTTACCACCGATGACGCGCGGATAAAACTTCATCGCCTTTATCCACTGTTTAAATCATGATATGATACTAGTCGATAAGCGTGTAGGTCAGCCGCTGGTTCATGCCGTCGGTACAAATGTCAAACACCGTAACACGGCCGTCCCGGGTCTGCTTGTCGCAGGTTACCGTCTCCCCCACGCAGAATGTTTTTACTTCCGCGTCAATATCGCCAGAGGTAATTTCCGCAATGTCCACATCCCGCATCTGGTTATTCTCGCACCGGTTGAATATTTCCCGGATGCGCTCGTAGCGTTTTACCGGAGGGATCCCGGCGGTTACCGCCGCGGTCTTCATCACAAGAATATCGTTTTTTACAAGATCAATACTTTGCAGTATCCCCGTTATGACAACTTCTTCTCCCATAAGGTCCGTAAGCGTTACCGTGCTTCCGGACACCCGCACGGAGCTTATATGCTCGCGGATTTTTATCCTGCCGCCCTTTTCATCAATTTCCCATGCGGTTGAAAGGCACATTATTTTCCTCCCCGGATACTAGCGAGCGCCTCCGCGAGTTTTTCGTTGCCCGCCTGGAAGCCGCGTACCCCTTCCTCCACAAGCCGGGCGGCGGCGTCCATTCCCGCCCGCTCAAGTTCCCCGGCTATCGCCGCAAGTTCCCCTGCGTGGTCCCGGTTGTGGTTCAGCATATAGTCAAGGAGCGCGACAGTTTTTGCGTCTATCCCGCCGCCAGCGCCGCTTCCCGTGCGGGCGCCCCCATGGTCATGCGTGTGCTCATGCTCGTGCGTGTGCTCATGAGCATGCTCATGTTTATGAGTATGTTCATGTTCATGACTATGCCCGTGAGTATGTTCGTGATCATGCCCGTGGTGGTGATGATCGTGTCCGTGTTCATGATGATCGTGTTTGTGTCCGTCCGGCATGTGGCTCTCCTTCAAATAATTTGTAAGGACTTGCCCGAAAGCCGCGCCGGTGTGATGCGCCCCGGCAAAACTTCCGGACAATTCCCGTATCATTCAAAAACGCGCGGTTATGCACCGGCCGCGTTTTCTCCGCAAAAAAAGAACCCTGCACCGTAACCGGCAGAGGGTTCTCGCACAAACCCGGAGGCGGCCACGCCCCGCCGGGCGGTAGACTACAGTTCCAGGAACGAGTCCGCGTACAGGCTGTTGTTCATGATAATGTCGGACGTCTTGATGGCCTTGTTCAGCGCCTCCTCACAGGGATTTACGATAGCCGAAGTAAGGCCCGCGGCAATCGACATGGCAATCATGTGGGAGTTAACGATGGGGCGCAGTTCCTTCGGCATCCCGTTCGACACATTGGAAAGGCCGCCCGATGAGGCAAAGCCCTGTTCGGCAAGCCAGCGGATAAAGCCGAGGACTTCTTTCTGCTTTTCCTGCATGCCCTTGATGACGACAAAGCAGGGATCAAACCAAATATCCTGGGCGTCAAGGCCAAGGCCCATGCCGTGTTCCAGCATTTCGAGGCAGCAGGCTTCGCGTTCATCGTTGTCGCTGGCGACGCCTTCCTTGGAGCAAAGCGCGATAACAATCGCCTCGTTCGCCGCGGCGACGTCAATATACTTTTTGCGTTCACCGGCGTCGGCGGAATTGACGATAGGCTTGCCCTTCGAACGGTTGTACACCTTGATGCCGCTTTCGATCTCATCAATGTCGGCGGTATCAAGCGCGATGGGCACATTGTCAAAGTGCGACTGGAGCAGTTTAATGCCCCACGACATGAGACCTTCGCTGCCCTTGCGCTTGGGGCCGATATTGAAATCCAGGTAGGTTGCCCCGGCGTCAAGCTGTTTTTTGGCGCGCTCAAGGATCGGGCCCTCATCGCGTTCATCCATCGCCTTGCGGATTGACGGGGCGATGCAGTGAATGTTTTCACCAATCATGATAAATTTTGCCATTGGTGTCTCCTATTTAAGTTCTTTCAGGTATTTGACAAGGCCAACAGCCTCGTTGGGGCCGACCAGGACCTTCCAGCCCGGAAGGCTCTCTTCCAGTTCGCCCTTGAGCACGGCAACTTTTCCCGGAAGGATCAGCGTCCGGTTCTTGACCTTGCCCTCAATGTCCGCTTCCTTAAAGAACTTGGTAATCGTTCCGGCGGAAAATTTGCCCGCCGCCCAGGAAGTAAGCACCGAATAACCGCCCGCATCGGCGATGATAAAGTTCACCGGTACGCCGGAGCGCTCCAGTTCGCCGTTTACCACAAAGTAGGTAAGGGCGAAGTCTACCGTGATCGCGCAGACCGCGTTTTCGTCCGCGCCGTTGATCGGATAAATCTTCGGCTCCATCTTCATGGGCTTCTGGGGATCGGTGTAAATATTCTGACGGAGGCCGAAAAGGGGCAGCGCCTGTGCGTAACTCATGCCGCTCAAAATAATAATCGAGCCATATTTCAGGGTAAACACCGAAGCGAGGGCAAGCTGCTGGAGGGGATCGTCAGACAGTTTCGCCACATTGACGATGGCCGGATACCCACACCCGCGGTCTCCGTCCTTGAGCGCCGCGCGGCGAATCTGTACGGCGTTGGCAAAGGCGTCTTTCGCCGATGCGGAACCCACGTCGAGGATCAGGTTCTTGTTGCCCGCCGCTTCCAGTTTCTGAACCGTGTCGTACAGGCCGTCAAGGTCCTTGCCGCCAACGCCAAGCACGATCCCCGCGTCAGAGGCTATCTTGTTGAAGGCTTCCCAGTTGGACTCGTTGGCGCCGTTCAGAATGGGCTTACCGGCCTTGACCAGTTCCACCGCTTCCTTCGCGGCATCGGCGTCGGTAACGTCAAGGATCAGCGTGCGGCCGACCCCCTCCGCCTTCTTCACCGTGTCCAGGAACGCCGCCTTGTCCCCTGAAAATTCGACATTGATAATATCGACGATCATCCGCTCGCCGATGCGTTCATAGTCTATCGCCTTGATTTCGGGCAATTTTTCGTCAACACACCCGGGGCACACCGATACGGCGTAAAGACTCTTGGAAACAAACGTCTTGTCGTGGCGGAACAGTACGGTTTCGCCGCCGAGTTTGTATTCCCTGTCTCCGGCGCCGATGGTGATGGACTTCATCGGCGGCGCGGACGCCTCACTGAGCTGGGCCAGGGCATCGGCGGAGATGTCCGGGCATTTGCCAAGTTCGATACCGCCCTGGGCAACCTTCATGGCAAATGCCATGCAGGTGGGGCTTCCGCATTTCTTGCAGTTTGTTTTGGGCAAGAGTTTGAAAATATCTAAACCTTTAAGCGCCATTGTTTACTCCTTTTAGACGATGCTTGCGACCAGCCGGGCGACTGCTTCAACCGATTTTGGATGGCGCAGAATGACCGCGTTGGAACCGGAGGCGATGGCCGCGGCGGCGGTGGAAACTTCCATGGCGATACCGCGGGCTTCCTGGGGACCCCAGCCGGGCTCCGCGTCCGCTTCGGACTTGAACGATTCGCCCACCGCCCAGGTCTGCTCCCCGATGGGGGTGATGATGGGCATCTGGAGCTTGTCGTCATTCTGGGCAAGGGCCGCAAGTTTGATCCGGTCCATCGTGGAAACCACATATTCAAACCCGTATCCGGCGGCGGCCGTCCCAATATTCATGACCACGCTTTCGTTTTTGATCCCCATCTGGGAAATAACGACGTTAAGCTGTTTGGCAAGGTTGATATCCACGGCGGATTCGGCGCCGATCTTCTGACCATACGCCTGAACCGCGCCGACCGCGATGGGTTTGTAGTTTTCTTCCCGGGCGGAGAGGAGAAGCACGTTCTTTCCCTCAAGCGCCTCGGCGATTTTGACAAAAAGCTGGCCGTCCTTTTCGGCGTTTTTACTGCCCTGAATGGCCAGGGGAAGGGTTACCGCGGCGGCCACTTCCTTGCAGAGGGCCACGCAGTCCTCTATGGGTTTGTCCTCCCCGTTGGGATCGGCGCTTTCCAGCGTCAGGCTGATAAAGCTCGCGCCGGGGATCTCGCAGGCCCGCTTTGCCACTTCGGCAATGGTCTTGGCCCCTTCGTAAAATTTCGCCAGGTCCGGCAGGCTCCGGTCGGGCCCCTGATCGGACACTTCCACCCCGATTTTGGGTGGATTCTTGATCGGCTCGTCAAAACTGTACAGGGGCAGAACATTTTCGCCGCCCAGGGTAACAGCCTTGTCTCCGGCGCCAATCGTTACTTCTTTGATTGAAGCCGGAAATTTTTGCGGTGTGCGTTTAAAAGGCATAACACGCTCCTTCTTGAAGTATGAGACGGCGCACAAACCACGCCGCTTTCGGATTGGCCGCCGCCGGGGGCCGCGGAACAATCCATTGGTAACACGATTAAGGCGGCGGGGAAAACCGCCGGTTTCCCCCGCCTTCCTGATTCTACATTAACGGCTCAAGCTGCAGGGCGGGGTGTCCCTTCTCGCTGGCAAAGGCGGCGAGGGATTCCGGGTCCTGGCTCACCTCTTCGTCTGCGATCATCGACGTAAACTCATCAATGTTGTACAGCTCTTTCGCCGTTTTGTTGAGCCGCGCGCCCACCAGTTCCTTGAGGGCCTTGGGCATCCATACGATGCGGGCCGGGCCGCCTTCGGCCTTCATGAATTTTTTGGAAGAGATAAACTGCTTGCCGTGGCCCATAAAGCCGGGGGTCTGAACGCCGCCGCCGGTCATGGACGCCATTTCCGAAAAACTCATGCCGAGCGGCGTTTGGCCGGTATGTTCCCGGTTGACGATAACCACGCCGTTGGTTGTCGGCTCAATACCGCAGATACACTCAAAGCAGCCGCAGCTCGTCATCGGGTCGGTCATGATCGAGTACAGCGTAACCTGCTGGAGGGAGCCGTGGGAGGCTTCCTGCACGGCGTCGTTCACGTCCTGCCAGATGCCCAGCACATCGTCCAGCGGTTCTTTTTTGGTAACGACCTTGCACGAACCGTTCGGATCGATCTCGTTGGTGGCCTTTGCGTCCAGCCAGGAAACCGCGCCGCAGAGTCCCAGCCGTTCCGGGGTAACGATACAGACATGGGCCGGGGAGAAGGACTGGCAAAGAATACAGGTGTAGAACACTTCCACGCTCTCGTCGGTAAGGGAGAGAAGCCGCGCATCGCGGGCCTCATACGCCTTGTTCGCGTCTGCCCTGAGGGTCTTGAGCAGCGCGGGATCGGTAACTACCTTTACCTGGCACTTGTCGATGATCGCGTCGTAATCGCCCTTGAGCTTGGCGTACAGGATTTCGCCAAAGTGCTTCGCCCGGAAACCTGCGGCAAAGGCGTTTTTGCTGACCCGGATACGGATAAGATCCCGCTGGCCGGTGTGCATAATGCCTTCGGCATAGTTGAGGTAGTGGTGAATCCGCCGCTCGAATACCGGCTCAAAATCCTTCTGCATGTTCTTTCCGGCGATTTCCACCACAAAGCCCATCTGGGAGCGGTCCCCTTCCTTGATGGTGTCGATATCCGGCCCGATCACTTCGATTTTGTGATCCTCAATCTCGCTGGTTTCCTTTGTGGTAACCCATTCAAAGCAGTCGAGCTTCGCGCCGTCAATATCGCAGTGCATATCGGCGCGGCGGATAATCTCGCCCTCAAAGGCGGTGGAGAACGCCACGGGAATGTCGATCTTTGTTACCTTGATCTTGATATCCCGCGCCTCAAGCGATGTTTCGATAAAGTCTTTCGTGTTTTCCTGGATGATCAGGCTTTTGGGCACAGGCCAGGTGTCGTTGGTGTCGTTGGAGATAACGGGGAAGCCCATGGCGATGGCGCCGCCGCCCCAGGCCACTTCCAGATCGGGTACCGGCGCGAACGCGTTGACAAAGGCCCGGATACGCTTAAAGGTATAGTCGTCAAAGCCCAGGTGATCGCCGGGAGGGGTGTTGCCGAAGATCATCGCCGCCCGGTTTACCAGGCTGATAATGTGGGCTATCTGCCACAGGTCCGGCCCCACGGGCACAACGCGCACGGAAAAGTTCAACGTAAGCCCCATGCGCCGGGCCTGCTGGATGCACTCGCCGATAAGGAAGACAAAGATGGCGCGGCTCTGGTAGCCCTTGATCAGTTCCGCCGCTTCCTCGTCTGAGGGGGCCTTCCCGATAATGACCACGAAGCCGGGAATGTCGCCGGTTACGAGGGGCACACCCAGTTCCCGGACTTCGGCGTCGCTCATGTGGCCCCAGAATTCCCGGTTCGGGCCGTCGCCGTAAGGCTCAGGCGTATCAAGGTACCGGATCGCCTCCACCACTTCACCGGCGATAAACGTCCCCTTGCCCCGGCGGAACGCGTCGTAAAGCCGCTGGTTGCGGGGCATCCATTCGGCCTTGGCCTCTTCAAAGCACGCCTTGAGCTCGCCCAGGGTGGTAACTTTTTTGTTCAGATAGGCCAGACAGTTGGCCAAAAAGTACCCCGTATTGGGCATCTTTACCTGCGCCCCCTCGCCGTGTTTCTTGAGGGCTTCCGCAAGGGCCTTTTCGGCAATGGCGAACATTTCGTCCGCGCCGTCAAATACCCGGTTGAACAACAGTTTTTTCATACAGAATCTCTCCTTCAGGATTGGTATACATCCGGCGGGCCTATGCCGCGCCGATGCGCTCTCTGATCTTCATGATCTCGTTCCGCGCCCGCTCAGAGGTGTCATACGGGGACACGCCCCGGCGGTCGGCGTCGGAAATTTCATCACTGTAATTGATGAAACCGAAGAGGTCTTCCGGGGGAATCCGCTCCCGCAGAAAATCCTCGTCCTTTATCCCGCGGACCTTGTTCGCCACCACGCTGACCTGCTTTACCCCCAGGTCGGCGGCGAGGGTTTTTACCTTGTGATAGGTCTGGATGCTCCGCTCGCCGGGTTCAATCACCACGATAAACCGGTCCACCATGCCGGCGGTCCCGCGTCCCAGGTGCTCAAGCCCCGCTTCCATGTCCATGATCACCACATCATCCCGGCCCACAACCAGATGAGAAATGACCCGCTTGACCATCACATGTTCGGGGCACACACAGCCTGAGCCGCCGGTTTCCACCGTGCCCATGACCAGGAATTTTACCCCGTTTTTTTCTTTTGCGAAACGGTCCGGAATGTCATCGACTTTGGGATTAATTTTGAAAAACTTCCCCAATCCATCGGATGACGCCCCCGTCCGCTCGGCAATCAGATCACTCATTTTGGAAATTGGGGTAATGGCCGCGACTTCCGCTTCCGAAAAACCCAGGGCAAGCCCCAGATTCGCGTCGGGATCTACGTCCACCGCAAGCACCTTTTTGCCTTCGGCGGCGTAAATCCGGGCGAGAACCGCGGCAAGCGTCGTCTTGCCCACCCCGCCCTTTCCGGTAATGGCGATCTTCATATATCAGCATCCTCCCGCAGAGGGTAACCGCACGGGAAAACCCGTGCGGCTCCAAATCATTATCCGTTAGGATTTAACCGGCCTTCCCTAGATACCCAGCGCGGCCCGCTTGGTCTCGATACCGTCAAGAATGCTCTTTACGAGCATGTGGGGATCGGTATTGATGATATAGCCCGCGCCGGTAAGTTTCCGGGTGCCGTCCGTAACAAGTTCCATCATCTGGCTGGAACCCTTTATCTGGGGTTCGATACCCAGATACACATCAATCCCCGATGAAACCACGTAGTTGGCGATGGAGACCGCCTTCTCGCTCATCCACTCGGGGGCGCAGCCGACAATGGGAAGCGCGGTGGTATCCACGCCCCAGTCCCGGGCGATGCCGTTTACCAGCAGCAAAATGCGGCTGATGTCAACGCACGCGCCCATGTGCAGGATCGGCGGAATGCCCACCAGATCGCAGACCCGGCGGAGTCCCGCGCCGCACTGCCACTTGGCTTCCATTGAAAGAAGGCCCGCCTTGGTGGCAAGCTGGGCCGCGCAGCCCGTGGCCACCACAAGAATGTCATTGGCGAGCAGTTCCTTCAATATTTCGAAGTGGGAATAATCGGGACGGACACGGGGATTGTTGCATCCCACAATGCCCACCGCGCCCCGGAGCACGCCGGACTTGATGGCGTCCACCGCCGGGCGGTACGAACCCAACTCTTCAACGTGGGAGTTTGTTACGCCGTCAAGATGCTTGACGATCTGCTCGCACGGGTACCCCACCGTAGCGGTCTGCTTGGTGGGCGGAATATACATTTTGACGCGATCCCGCTTGTCGTAATTTTCGACGGCCATTTTGACCAGGTCTTTGGCCTGGTCAAAGGCGGTCTCCGGCTTGAATTCCACATAAATGGAGCCGGGAATCCGCGCGATGGGAGAAGAGGTAACGAATTTGGTGTGGAAACACTCGGAAAGCTGGGCCAGGGCCGGGAAAATGCACTGTACGTCAACGCACATCATCTCTACCGCGCCGGTAAGGATCACATTTTCCTGCTGGAGAAAGTTACCCGCCATGCGGACGCCGTGGCGCATGGCCACTTCGTTGGCGGTACAGCAGAGGCCGACGACATTAATGCCCTTCGCGCCCTTGCTTTTGGCGTAGTCAACCAGTTCCTTTATCTCCGTGGCGGTAACGACCATTTCCGAAAAAGCCGGATCGTGGCCATGAACGACCACATTTACCATGTCCGCTTCCAGCACGCCCAGATTGCCTTCCGTGGTCCAGACCTGGGGCGTACCAAAAAGAATATCGGTAATTTCCGTGCCGAGCATGGAACCGCCCCAGCCGTTGGAAAGCGCGGTCCTGAGCCCCTGAATAATCAACGCATCGGCATCGGCGGTATTGCCCATGTGGGTCATGTGCAGTGAGGTAGCGATTTCCCGGTCGATGGCGCGCGGCTCAATGCCCAGATCCGCCCACACTTTCTGCCGCTCCGGAATGGCCCGCTTGAGAAAGCGCAGCGTTCCGTGCGACTTGCCGAATTCTTCAAGACCGGTCTCCGCCACTTCATGGGCAATATCGTAAATGTCCCGTCCTTCCGTGGCGATACCCCATTCTGTGGCGAGGCGGACCAGCTTCACCTCGTCCCGCACCTGATAATTGCCGTCCCGGCTGGTGCTCAAAAGCACATGCAGAATTTCCCGCGCGTGATCGGAGTGGGCAGAGGTGCCCGCCGCAATCGTGCGGAGGTAATTCCGGGCCGCGATAGCATGGGCATCGGCGCCGCATATTCCACGGGGCGCTTTGGAGGTAATCCTGCACGGTCCCATGGAGCAATTTTTGCAGCAAATGCCCTCTTCGCCGAATTTACAGTGAGGAGTCTGGGTTTTGACCCGGTCTTCCCACGTTTCAGCGCAGGCGTCACAAGCTATCTGTTTAAGCTTGGCGGTTTCCGCTTCCATCATTTCAACGGTGGTAAGCTGCTCTACTGTATTCAATTTGATCCCCCTATCGTGATATCAGCATACATCTGACAAATCAGCCTATGCCAAACCCGGCCAGCCTCTTTTATGAACATCCATTACCGGGTAAAAGTATAGTATCCGATCTTTTAAATATGCGAAATACCACAAACAGCAGGAATTTTTTCTTAAAAAAATCCTACAAAATGCAGGAATCCTCAGAAACCAAAGCCAGCCGGTCCGGCGTTTTGAACCGGCGCGGGGCTACAGACCGCTGGAATGCCCACCGTCCGCGTCCATGCTTAGCGGGCGGGGCCTAGCGCGGGAAGGAGCCCACAGAAGGGGGCCGTGTGAGAGAACCCCTGCGAGCAAATGCCGGGTTTTGCTTATGGCAAAACCCAAGCCCAAACCGCAATGCGGTTTGGGCACGCATCCATGCGGACGTTGGGCCTAGCGCGGGAGGGACTCCGGGACCGGGCCGGGCGGGGGGAGTTTGGCGGGACGGAACCCGCGGAGGGAGCCGGCGGGAGAACCTGGCGGCGGTGTAACACGGCGGCTCCGTCCCCGCCGCCGCGCCCCCAAAAAGACGCCTGGTACCCCTGCGCTACCCGCCGAAAAATGGCGCCTGGCGCCTCTGGGTCAACCACCGGCACCTCTGCGTCAACCAAAAAAAAGCGGGAGGCCCAGGGCCCCCCGCCGCTTGTGTGCGCTGTTAGCCGGTTAAAAGGTCGACTGTCTGCCATCTATGTTCCACTGATAGTCAGCGGTATTACTATTAATGGACATGGTCTCAGTTATGGTCTGATTACCATACACAGTATGGACAAGCACCTTGTTCCAGCCCGTCTGCAGGCTTACATTGTTCCACTGCTTTGTCCAG